>CAYTNC010000104.1:0-8279 GCA_964438935.1 uncultured Bacteroidales bacterium | reverse complement strand
ATCTTGGATCTTGAATCTTGAATCTTGGATCTTATATCTGCAATCACTTCTCCTTTTTCCCAAACACCGACAAATGCACATATCTCTTTGGATGTTCGCGAAGGTCAATTAACAGTGAATCGAGGCTCGCCAGTGCATTGTTCAGGTTGTTGTATACCGAATCGTTCATGATGAGTTGCCCGGCTGTGCCTTCACCTTTATTTATTGAAGCAAATAATTCTGATGTCCGGGCAAAGGTTTCTCCGGCATTGTTGATTAACGCTTTCAGATCAGCCTGTTTTAAGGTATCTGAAACAGCAGCAAAATTTTTAAGAATTTTGCTGATATCTTCATTGCTTTTCCTTAGGTTTTCAGTGAGTGAATCCAGGTTTCCGAACGAATTGGAAAGCGATCCCGAAGGTTGAAGTGATGTTTTCAGCGAAGCGGTGGCCTGGTGCAGGTTAGCAATGGTGCCCTGCAGGTTCCTGCGTGTGTTTTTATCCAAAAGATCATTCATTGCCAGCATAAGGGTATCCACTGCGGTAACCACCGATTCAATTTTTTCTTTGATGGGTTCAATATAATCGGTTAATTCAACCTGAATGGCTGATGGCAACGTATCACCGGGCACATAATAGCCCTCTCCGTTACCGGGCATAATGTCAATATCCTTGGTTCCTGAAATAATGCTGCCGCTGCGAAGAAGTAAAGTGGTATTTTTTTTCAGCTTCATCTCCTGCTCCAGGGTAATTTCAACAACAATCTTTTCCAGGTGTTCCTTGTCAAACTCAATTTTGGCTACCTGCCCCACCTTATATCCATTCAGGTATACGGTGGCATTTTCCACCAGTCCTTTCACATTGCCATAAACCGCATAGTAATGATCAGATGATTTGAAAATGTCAATGCCTTTGAGGTAATTGATCCCCCAAATTGCCAATGCTACGGCAAGAACTGCCACAAAGCCGATTTTAAATTCCCTGGTTATTTTCATCTGGTATATAGTTGTATGTTGTTGGTTACCTATTCTGATTATAGTGGATGGTGAGGAGTGATTACCGTGTGTCGGTTGATTCCTTAAGTGCCTGGTCCAATGGGATGATCTTATTTTCCTTTACGGCAATGATAAATGCATCCGGGAAACGTTCCTTGATCTGCTTACTGTATGGGATTATATCCTGGAATGTGGCACTACTTCCGATTGCATACTTATATATATTACCAACCCGATACTCCTTCACTCCGGTTAATCCTTTAAATTCACGCGCGCCTATCGCAACAGGCTTTGATGACGCAGCAATCTGCACCTTAAACTCAACCAAGGACACTTTTACTGCAACCGGTTTAACTTCGGGCAAAATCGGCGTGGTATCTTTAACAGGAAAGGGCTTTTCACGCAAGGTATCGGTTTCCTTTGCTTCTTTTTCCTTATGTGTGACAAGGAAAGAATTTTTGGACTCGGTTATCTCTTTATAATCCCTGAATGCTCTGAAAATGGCGGATGCCAAATAATCCTGCCCTTCTTCAGTCATCAGGTATTTCTCCTCTTCAGGATTGGTTACGAATCCTGCTTCAATAAGAACCCCCGGCATGGCAGCCTGCGCCAGAACAAGCAAACCCTGTTGCTTGACGCCCCTGTCTTTTCGCATAACTCTTTCTCTAAACTGTTCCTGCACAAGCGCAGCAAAGTTAATGCTTTGCTCGAAATACAAGTTCTGCATCAGTGAAAAGATAATGTACGATTCAGGACTGTTGGGATCGAATCCCTCGTACTTTTCCTCGTAGTTGTCTTCAAGCAGAATTACCGAGTTCTCTTTTTTAGCCACTTCGAAGTTCTCACCTGACCTATGGAGCCCCAGAACCAGTGATTCGGTACCGCTCACATTGCTGTTCTCATTGCCATTTATATGAATTGAAATGAGCAGATCCGCTTTGTTGCTGTTGGCAATGGCTGCGCGTTCCTTCAGGCCAATGTAAACATCAGTTTTGCGAGTGTAAAGTACCTTTACGTCAGTAAAATACTCTTCAATATACTTACCTGCTTTTAGTGCCAGGGCCAGAGCTATTTCCTTTTCTGTAACATGCTTACCGGGAGAACCCGGGTCCTTACCCCCGTGACCTGCATCAATCACAACTGTTTTCAGTTTATACCCGTTTTCAGCATTTTGACAGTACACTGCAACAGGCAGGAACAATAAAACACAAAAAACTATAAAAAACCACTGAAAATTGATACACGGATATTTTTTGTTCATTTCAACTCGTTATTTTATTAGCTTTGCAGCCTGTGACCATTTTGTGGATATGCAAAAATAACATTTCTGATTTGATTTCAACAAGCAGCTTCTTCGGGAATTGAACTTTATATGTTTTCAACCACACTTCAAAATATAAATAGGCACAAGTTATCCCGGCTACTATTTTCCTTTGCCCTGATCATTATATTATCATTCCTGCACAATGAATCAATACATGCACAAACAGTTGATTCGGTTATTATTGCCGACTCCCTGTTTGCTTCAGACACACTGGCTCATGCACCTGATTCAGTAGTAACAGACTCACTGCTGACTGTCAAAAAGGATGCCAAAAAGCCATTTCTTGAGGCAGAGGTCAGGTATGCATCAGAAGATTCCCTGATTTTTAAGATTGGTGAGAAAAAAGTATTCCTTTATGATAAGGCCAATGTGGACTACCAGGATATCTCACTCAAAGCCGACCGCATCGAGTATAATTTCAATTGGAAAACTGTGAATGCCGCCGGTGCCATTGATTCATCAGGAAAACTCGCTGGTAAGCCTGAATTTACGCAGGGTTCCGACAAGTTCACCTTTGATACCATCAATTACAATTTCGAATCTAGAAAAGGCAAGATCAAGAACATCATTACCCAGCAGGGAGAAGGTTATGTGCACAGCATGTATACCAAACGTTTTGCCGACGGTGAAATCCACATGCAGAAAGGCATGTACACCACCTGCGATGAAGAACATCCGCATTTTTATATTGCTCTTACCAAAGCCATTTCCATACCCAAAAATAAAACCATCAGCGGACCGGCATATATGGTTTTTGAAGACATACCACTTCCTATCCTGGGGCTTCCTTTCGGCTTTTTCCCGAATACGAGCACCCGAGCCTCCGGATTGATTCTGCCCGATTTCAGGGATGAACAGCGCAGGGGATTTGGCCTTGTCAACGGTGGGTGGTACATGGCCCTGGGTGAATATGTTGACCTGACCATTCTCGGATCTTTGTTCTCAAGAGGCACCTGGATGGCCAGTACAAAATCATCCTATTACAAGCGATATAAGTTCAGCGGAGGTTTTAATGCTGACTTCGCCATGAACCGGATCAGTGATGACCCAAACGCTCCGGAAAGCAAAGACTTTAAAATCACCTGGTCACATTCTCGGGATTCCAAGGCCAATCCAACCAGCAAATTCTCAGCCAATGTGAACTTTTCAACGGCCAGTTATGAGCAAAAGCAGAGTACAAGCATGAATAACCTATTGAGTAATCAGAAAAATTCAAGTATATCCTTTGCTAAGAACTGGCCAGGACGGCCATTTAATTTTACAGCCAATCTGAACGGTACGCAAAGCACCAAAACACGACAGGTGAGCCTGACACTGCCCAGCATGGCATTCAACATGAACCGGATATACCCCTTCAGGGGTAAACATTCCGATGGGACATACAACTGGCTTGAAAACATCCAGGTAAGTTACAGTTCCCGAATGGAAAACAAAATCAATACCACAGACTCCATGTTGTTTACAAATGATACCTGGAAAAAAATGCAGAACGGATTTTCACATACCATACCTATTTCACTGGCCGGTATTAAACTTTTCAAACTGATTAATATTACTCCTTCAGTAAATTACAGTGGGGTTCTTTTCCCTTACTACATACGGAAAACGCCAGGAGCCGACACTTCTATATTTCAATCCAATAAATTTAACATTGATACCATTCGGAAAATTACATACGCACATGCGGTATCTACCTCACTGGGCATTTCCGCCAGTCCCAAGATATACGGGACTTTTGTATCCAAGCGGAAGGATTCATACATAGAAGCGATCAGGCATGTAATGACCCCCAGCATTTCTGCTAGTTACACTCCCAAAATGTCAGGACTTTTGCCTGATTACCACCGCCAGGTAGCTGGCCCGGCAACTATCTCAAGACACGTAACACCTTCAGATTATTCTATATACGAGGGCCAGCTCTATAGTGTTCCATCCCTGAACACGCAAAGTGCCTCTTTAAGATTTGGCCTGAACAACAACCTGGAAATGAAAGTGAGGTCGAAAAGCGACACCACCGGACAAGGGAAAAAACTTGTTTTGCTTGATAACCTGAATTTTTCAACAGGCTACAATCCGCTTGCCGACAACTTTAAATGGTCGCAGGTAAGCATGACCGGATCCACGAGCCTTTTTAAAAACAGGCTGAACCTGCAGTTCAACTCCTCCTTTGACCCGTATGCGCTGGACTCGTCGTATAAAAGAGTGGACAAGTTTCAGATCAACGAAAAAGGCAGGTTGTTCAGAACAACTAGTGCGTCAATTAGTGCAGGGTTCCGGCTTCAATCAGGGGCTGCCGGTAAAAAGAAAAGCTCCGGCGAGGCAAAACCCGGAGAAGACTTACCCAATGGCATGGTACCGGGCTACGACGATACATTTGACGATGCTTCAGGCGCATACAGAAGTGATTACGTTGATTTTGACATTCCCTGGAGCCTGAATGTAGATTATTCCTGGAGTTACTCCAAGCCTGCAAACAAAGCTTCCTACACACATACTGTAAGGCTCAGCGGAGACATCAGTATCACCCCGAAATGGAAAATTGGTGCCAACACAGGTTACGACCTGATTGCCAAAGAATTCAGCATCACCAATATAAGCATAAATCGCGATCTGCATTGCTGGGAAATGCGCATCAGCGTGGTTCCCTTTGGCGATTACCGGAGCTATTCGTTTACCATCAATGCCAGATCGTCTATTTTGCGCGATTTGAAATACGACAAAAAGGAAAGCTGGTATGATAATCTATAGTAGCAAACAGCAACTCCGATATGAAATTAGTATGCAACAGCAAAAAGCACCCGTTGTTTTGAAGGCTTTCCGGTGAGAATACATTTTCCGTCTTCAGGTTTGTTGTTCAGCGGAATGCAGCGTATGGTGGCTTTGGTCTCCTCCTTAATACGGGCCTCGGTTTCAGCCGTACCATCCCAGTGGGCATAGGCAAATCCACCTTTTACCTCAACCACTTCTTTGAACTCTTCCCAGGTGTTTACCGGGAAGGTATTGTTATCCCTGAATTGTAAAGCTTTCTGGTAAATGTTATCCTGAATCTCATCGAGTAGTTTTTTCACATTGAGTGCAATACCTTCAACGGGCATTACGGTTTTTTCCAGGGTATCCCTTCGGGCCACTTCAACAGTCCCGTTCTCGAGGTCGCGCGGCCCAATTGCAAGCCTTACGGGAACGCCCTTGAGCTCGTACTCGGCAAACTTCCAACCGGGCTTGTGGGTGTCCCTGTTGTCATATTTCACAATGATTCCCAACTCCGTAAGCGAGTTTTTTATTCGTTCAGCCAGTACTGAAATAGCTGCAAGTTGTTCTTCATTTTTGTGTATGGGAACAATTACCACATGGATGGGTGATATTTTGGGTGGAAGCACCAGTCCGTTATCATCGGAATGAGCCATGATCAGAGCACCGATCAGCCTTGTGGTAACTCCCCATGAGGTGGCCCAAACGTAGTCGAGTTTTCCCTCTTTATTGAGGAATTTCACATCAAAGGCGCGGGCAAAGTTTTGCCCCAGGAAATGGGATGTTCCTCCCTGCAAAGCTTTACCGTCCTGCATCAGTGTTTCAATGGTATAAGTATCCAGTGCACCTGCAAATTTCTCTGTTTCGGTTTTAACTCCCTTGATTACCGGTAACGCAAGGAAATTCTCAACAAATGTAGCGTACACATTCAGCATTTTCAAAGTTTCCTCAAGAGCCTCCTCTTTGGTAGCATGAGCAGTATGGCCTTCCTGCCATAGAAATTCGGTTGTCCTCAGAAATAAACGGGTCCGCATTTCCCACCTCACCACATTGGCCCATTGGTTAATCAGGATGGGCAGATCGCGGTATGACTGTATCCAGCCTTTATAGGTGTTCCAGATGATTGTTTCAGAGGTTGGCCTTACAATGAGTTCCTCTTCAAGTTTGGCCGACTCGTCAACCACCAGGCCTTTGCCATTTTCGTCGTTTTTCAACCGGTAATGGGTAACCACCGCACATTCTTTGGCAAAACCTTCCACATGCTCAGCTTCACGGCTAAAAAATGACTTGGGAATAAAAAGTGGAAAGTATGCATTCACATGACCTGTTTCTTTGAACATCCTGTCGAGCTCTCCCTGTATCTTTTCCCAAATGGCATATCCGTAGGGCTTAATAACCATACAGCCCCTGACTGCTGAGTTTTCTGCAAGATCGGCCTTTATTACAAGATCGTTATACCACTGAGAGTAATTCTCTTTTCTGCTGGTTAATTCTTTGGCCATAATACGTTTTTGGTATGGTATTTGTAAATAGTTTTATGAAAATTTAACGGTTGCAAAATAAAGAATAAAAACCATATATTCACACAAAATTATTAAGGAGGTAAGGTCATGAAAACTTCTATAAGATTAATAATGCTTCTGATTCCGGGCCTTTTTGCCTTCTCCTGCTCCATGAGCCAGAAGACCGCATCAGAATATGACGACATCTACTATTCGCCTTCAAAAGACAAGGTTGCACCTGTTGCTGCCGTGAAACAGGAATCTGTTACTCAGGAATCTTTGGCAACAGAACCCGATGACTATGAAAAGTATATCAGCAGCCTTGAAAACAATACTTCCAGTGAACCTGCACAGCAGGAATACGGTACTGACGAGGTGCAATATGCGCAGGATCCAAATTACATTGGTTCCGAGTCTTATGAAAAAGATGGTAATACCTATATTACCAACAATTACTATGATGCTGATGATTATTATTATTCCTCAAGGATAAGGAGGTTCTATGATCCTTATTCTTCATTTGGTTATTATGATCCCTTTTTCTATGATTCATACGGTTATCAACCGGGATGGTCCTTCAGTATGTCATACGGTTATCCCTATAGTTCATTTGGATATATGGGATACTCCTATGGTTATCCCTATTACTCTCCCTGGAATCGGTGGTCGTATTATGATTCCTGGTATTATTCGCCTTATGGCAGTTACTGGGGTGGATACAATCCTTACATGAGTTATTACAATGGCTATTATGATGGCTATTATTACGGTGGTGGCCATTCCGGATCACACAATAACCGTCCCAGTTATTACGGACCCCGTCAGACTATTGAAAACAACCGGATTGCCCGTACCAGTGGCGCAAGAAGCTTCAGCGGGCAGAATGCCGGCACTTCGGGCACTTCAAGGGTAGCTGGAACAGCCGCACCTGTTGATACCCGCAGGGCGCCCACCACGGTTACAGGAGGTCAAAGAACTTCAGGTTCGCAGGGAACAGGTTCACGCACCCAGTCGGGTTCAACTGAGTCAAGAACTACCGGAACTTCGGGAACAACGGTTCGCCGTCCCTACACTGCACCTGCTACAGGCACTGCAGCCGGAAGAACTTCAACATCTACTTATTCAGGAACCGGTTCACGCTCACAAAGCACTGAAAATATCAGCACACCACGCACATCCGGTGACAGGGTAAATAACATTGCTCCCCAGGATCGTCCTGTCTATACCAGGCCAAGCTCAGCAGCTTCATCCGGAACAGGTTCACGGTCCACGACCTATACCCGGCCCAGCAGCAGCTCCTCTTCGAGCTACAGCAGACCGAGCAGCAGCTCATCATCGAGCTACAGCAGACCGAGCAGCAGTTCATCTTCAAGTTACAGCAGCCCGAGTAACTCATCTTCGTCCTACAGCCGGCCTTCCAGCTCCTACTCATCAGGGTCGTCAGGCAGCTCTTCGGGAAGCAGATCGAGCTCCTATTCCAGCGGTTCATCCAGCAGTTCCGGAAGCAGCGGATCATCAGGAAGTTCCTCTTCAGGAAGTTCCGGATCGTCATCACGCAGTTCAGGATCAAGTTCCGGTGGCAGAAGATAAGTTGAATTGTCAATACAGAAACCTAGTTGTTACTCCCTTAATTGTCAAGAACTATGAAAAAGATAATTTCATTGATTGGAATCCTTGTGGGCATATCCACAGCACAGGCACAATATGTTACTGATGCACTCAGGTTTTCACA
>CAYTNC010000103.1:0-8287 GCA_964438935.1 uncultured Bacteroidales bacterium | reverse complement strand
TCGGGACGTTGCCTGTTGGTATTGTGCCGGATGGTTTCCAGTCCGCCGAATAACAGCGTCTGGCGCATCACGTTGAGATCGTTGCTGAGCGGGTTGATAATTTTCACCAGGTTATCCGGCGTGAATGAAGTCAGCTGATCATAATAAGCCGAACGGGTGAGGGAGTTGTTCATAATCTCAGTAAACCCGCATCCGGTAAGGAATTCCGAAATCATATCAACCAGTTTCTCGTTATCGGGTCGGTTGCTGAATGACAAGCTGGAATTGATTTTGTTGGAAATTTCCACGTTATTGTAACCGTAGATTCTCAGAATTTCTTCAATTACATCGGCCTCGCGGGTAACATCGACCCGGTATTGAGGCACCAGCAATTCATAACCTGCTTCATCTTCCGACATAATTTGGAAATCAAGAGATAGCAGGATGGAGCGGATCAGGGGCCGGTTTATTTTTTTACCGACGAGCCGGTCGATATGGGCAAAGCTCACCTTCACCTGAACCGGCTGGAGTGGTTGCGGGTAGATATCGACAATATCGGAGGCTATTTCGCCACCGGCAATTTCTTTTACCAGTAAAGCACAACGTTTAAGGGCAACAAGTGTGCCTGCAGGGTCTACGCCGCGCTCAAACCGAAAAGAAGCATCGGTATTGAGGCCGTGGCGCTTGGATGTAAGCCTTACGGAAACCGGGTCGAAATAAGCGCTTTCAATAAAAATATTGCAGGTTTTATTGGTAACTCCCGAATGCAGACCACCGAACACACCCCCAATGGCAACCGGGCCTTCGCCGTCACAGATCATCAGGTCATCGTTTGACAGTTTGCGTTCCACGTTATCAAGCGTAACAAAAGGAGTTCCTTCCGGCAGGTTTTTAACAACAATTCTGCGGCCCCTGATCTCATCGGCATCGAAAGCATGCAGGGGTTGCCCCAGCTCATGCAATACGAAGTTGGTAATGTCTACAATATTGTTAACCGGGTTCATTCCAATGGACAGCAGGCGATCCTGCAACCACTGCGGTGAAGGGCCCACCTTAACACCCGTAACACTCACTCCGGCATAGCGTGGACATGATTTGGCATTCTCAATAACCACCTCAACGGGAAAATTCCGATGATCCGTTTTAAAGGCGGATACATCTGGTTTGATTAGTGTGATATCCCTGTCTTTTTTCAGGCAGGCAGCCAGGTCGCGTGCCACTCCAAAATGCGAGGCGCTGTCGATACGATTTGGTGTAAGGCCGATGACAAACATGGTTTCCGCTTCAACCTTGAAATACGTTTCGGCAGGCATACCAACAGGGGCATCGCCGGGAAGCACCATAATCCCGTCGTGACTGGTTCCCAGTCCGATTTCATCTTCGGCACAGATCATGCCTTCAGATGCCACACCGCGGATTTTGGCTTTCTTAATCTGAAAACTTTCTTCACCCTTGTAAACGGTAGTTCCGATGGTGGCGACAACAACCCGCTGTCCGGCTGCCACATTGGGGGCACCACAAACAATGTTGAGCAGGTTTTCTTCACCCGTGTCAACTGTGGTAACCGAAAGCTTATCCGCATCGGGATGCTTTTCGCAGGTTTTCACTTCACCAATGACAAAACCTCTGAGGCCGCCCTTGATTTTTTCAACAGATTCAACGGCTTCAACTTCGAGTCCGATTCCGGTGAGTACCCTGGCCACTTCGGCAGGGCTTAAATTGATGTCAATATATTGCTTAAGCCAGCTATATGAGATGTTCATGGAGTTTGAATGAGAATATCCGACAAAGCAACAAAAGTAATCATTTTACTTTTTTCAAAGCACTTGTTGCCGGTTACTTTTAACCATCAGCCACATTTTGTGAAAGCGACATCGCTAAAAATAGTATCTTTGCAGTTCACAAATTCCGGCAATGACAGAAAGGGAGGAAAAACCGCTGATTCTGGTTACCAATGACGACGGGGTTGAGGCAAAGGGCATCAAAGCGCTGATTGAAACCCTGCGACCAATTGGTAAAATTGTTGTTGTTGCACCTGCCGATCCGCAATCGGGCATGTCGCATGCCATTACGGTAAAAGTACCCCTGAGGCTCACCAAAATAATTGACGAGCAGGATCTGACGGTTTATAAATGTTATGGCACACCGGTTGATTGTGTAAAAATGGCCTTTAATCATTTGCTGACGCGCAGGCCCGATTTGCTGGTTTCGGGGATTAATCACGGGTCCAATGCTTCAGCAAGCGTTTTTTATTCAGGAACCATGGGTGCCGCCCTGGAGGGATGTATCAATGAGATTCCCTCAATCGGGTTTTCACTGCTGAACCTCGATCATGACGCTGACTTTACAACCGCACGGCATTATGTTGAGCTCATTACCCGGCAGGTTCTCCGGAACGGGCTGCCCAAAACGGTTTGTTTGAATGTGAACATTCCGGATATTGAAAAAAGCAAGGTAGCCGGAATCCGGATTTGCCGTCAAAATAAAGGTTACTGGCAGGAGGAATTCGATCAGCGTACCGACCCCATGGGAAAGCATTATTTTTGGCTAACCGGATATTTTCACAATACCGAGCCGGATGCCACCGATACAGATGAATGGGCCCTGGACAAGGGATATGTTTCCATTGTACCGCTGCATACTGACCTTACCTGCTACGATACGATAAAATCACTGAATCAATGGAGTTTTGAATAACATGAAAATTAACAACCTGCAGAAATTCAATACACTTACCACAGGCATCATTGCCGGTGTGGGGGTTCCGGTAATCGTCTACTTCATTCTGTATTATTCCAAAATACAGGATGTTAAGTTCACCCTGCTTGCCAATAACCTGGTCATCGGAAACATCATTCCGATTATCATCAGCCACTGCATACTTCCGAACCTGCTCCTTTTCTTCATTTTCAACGGTTTAAACTGGATGCAGGCCGCCAAAGGCGTGCTGGGAACCACCGTGGTGTTAACCGTACTGATTTTTGTGATCAAGTTAATCTTCAGTGTGTTATGAAATACTACCTGATAGCCGGAGAGGCATCAGGTGACATGCATGCCGCCAACCTGATCAGAGCCCTCCGAAAGAAAGACCCGAATGCTGAATTTCGCTGCTTTGGAGGAGACATGATGGAAGCAGCCGGCGCCACGCTGTTTGTTCATTACAGAGATATGGCCATGATGGGCCTTGTTGAGGTTGTACGCAAGTATTCCACCATCCGCAGGAATAAAATAAAATGCCGTCAGGACATTCTTGAATACCAACCTGATGTGCTTATACTGGTTGACTATTCAGGCTTTAACCTGCCCATGGCACGGTTTGCGGCTAAGAACAACATTCGGGTCATTTATTACATTTCTCCCAAGTTGTGGGCATGGGCCAAATGGCGTGTTAAAACAGTGAAGCAGTATGTTGAGCGGATGTTTGTCATTTTGCCCTTTGAAGTGGATTTTTACAGGGAACATGAGGTGGATGCAGAATATTTTGGAAATCCCGTACTCGACAGCATCAGCGAATTTGAAACGGGTTTCAGGTATGACCATGAATTCAGGGAACAGCATAAGCTTGACAACAGGCCAATAATTGCATTGCTTGCCGGAAGCAGAAAGCAGGAGATCGACCTGCTCCTGCCCGAGATGCTGGCTGTTATCCCTCATTTCGGGGAATACCAGTTTGTTATTGCCGGTGCTCCTGCCATTTCCCCGGAGTATTACGCCCGGTATATATCGGAAACATCAACAAGCATTGTATACAACCAGACCTATGCCCTGTTAAAACACGCCGATGCAGCAGTGGTTACTTCAGGAACCGCCACCCTGGAAACGGCGCTTCTTGGAACCCCCGAAGTGGTTATCTACAAAACCAACCCGGTAACCTTTTTTATCGGCAACTTTCTGGTTAAAATCAAATTTTTTTCGCTTGTGAACCTGATTCTTGACAGGCAAGTTGTTCAGGAATTACTCCAGGAAAACCTTTCGGCAGACATCAGAACAGAATTGGAAAAGCTGTTAACAAACAAGGAATACCGTGCCAATATGTTGCATGACTATGCGCTGCTGCGCGAGAAGCTGGGTTTCCCGGGTGTGGCAGGCAGGGTTGCAGAAAGGATTTACAGCATTATGAACAGTTAACCCTGCTGCGATGTTACTGCGAACTTTGCTCTTCATCCTGTTTACAACCGCCTTCGCGCACACAACCTTAATGGCCGAAAGAATTGCCATCGGATTGTATCATGGATTCCGATTTGAATCGTTTGTATTTTCTGCCGTTGAAGGCGAATACATTGTGGAGGGCAATGGCAGTAAAGTTGCAGTTGCAGAAAGAGGCAGCATGTTGCATATTGACCTGACATTGGCCGGGTTTGCAGTGCGGGATACCGATCGCACCTATGGCGTATTCTCAACACTGGAATTCAGGGGCATGTCGGCCACCAATATTTTCCAGGTACGACCTGTATTTCCACCTTACAAACCCAAAGAATCTGCAGGAGATCTTGAGGTTACCAGTAATGATGCAGGAATCAGGCTGATCAACTCACTCGACCTGGAAGAATATATTGCCGGGACCATTGAATCTGAAGGCGGCGCAAACGCACTTCCTGAATTTTACAAAGCCCAGGCGGTGATTGCGCGCACATTTGCCGTTAAAAATTTTCACCGCCATGCACATGAAGGCTTCAATTTATGTGACGGCGTGCATTGCCAGGCGTATAAAGGCAAAAGCCGGATGAACCGGCAAATATATGATGCCGTATTAAAAACACGGAATGAGTTGCTTGTCAATACTGCCGGAGAGCCTGTGATTACCGCTTATCATGCAAGTTGTGGCGGAATCACCGGAAGCGCAGCAGTTGAATGGAACCGGGAACTTCCTTACCTGGTACCGGTGAAGGACCCGTTTTGTGACCGTTCGGCACACCGGAACTGGAGCAAAGTGCTTTCCGAAAATGAATGGAGGACCTACCTCGGGAAAAAGGCAACCGGAGATTATGATGCCGTGTTTTCTGATGGCGATACCGGAAGAAGAAAATACCTGGACCGGGTTAGCAAAAAAATAGCCATGAAAAGCGTACGGGAAGACCTGGGCTTGAAATCGTCGTTTTTTTGGGCAGAATACGACAATGGCAATGTAATTCTTCACGGACACGGATATGGACACGGGCTGGGCCTGTGCCAGGAAGGTGCCATGGAAATGGCCCGTATGGGTTACACCTACGTGGACATTCTGATGTTTTATTTCAAAAACTTAAATCTTAAAAAGGAATGATCTCTATTGACCAACTGAGTATTTCATTCGGAGGTTACTTCCTGTTCAACGATGTTTCCTTCCTGGTCAACAGCCGCGACAAAATTGGACTGGTAGGGCGCAATGGTGCCGGAAAGACCACGCTGTTGAAAATATTCATGGGTTTGCAGCAACCCGATGCAGGAAAAGTGGTGATACCCGGGAACATCAGGCTGGGGTACCTGCCCCAGCAGATGGTGGTTGTTGACGACAAAACCCTCTTTGATGAAGCCGGAAGTGCATTTGATGAGATACTCATTCTTGAGAAGGAAATTGAGAACCTGAACCACCAGATCAATGAGCGGACAGATTATGAATCAGCAGACTATGGTGACCTGATTGGCCAGTTATCCGAAAAAACCGAGCGCTTTCACATGCTCGAGGGCAGTAACCGCGACCAGAAAATAGAACAGGTGCTCACCGGCCTCGGCTTTACAAGAAATGATTTTAAAAGACATACCAGGGAATTCAGCGGTGGCTGGCGCATGCGTATTGAGCTTGCCAAAATACTGCTCCGGTCGCCGGATGTGGTGCTGCTTGATGAACCCACCAACCACCTGGATATCGACTCGATCCAATGGCTCGAAGCATTTCTTCACGACTACCACGGCGCTGTGGTGCTGATTTCGCACGACCGTGCCTTCCTCGACAAGGTAACCGACCGCACCGTTGAAATCTCAATGGGCAAAATATACGACTATAAGGTGCCCTATTCAAAATATGTAACGCTCCGCAAGGAAAGAAAAGAGCAGCAAACAGCCACATACCGGAACCAGCAGAAACTGATCGATGAAACACAAGATTTTATTGATCGCTTCAGGTATAAGGCATCAAAAGCCGTTCAGGTGCAATCGCGGATCAAAATGCTTGAAAAACTCGACATCATTGAAATTGACGAGGAAGATACTTCATCAATCCACATCAAGTTTCCACCGGCGCCTCGGTCAGGCAGTGTGGTTCTTGATATTCGCGGCCTGTCAATGAGTTATGGTCACCATAAAGTACTGGACCACGTTGACATGACCATTCATCGCGGTGAAAAGGTTGCCTTTGTGGGGCGCAACGGGGAAGGGAAAACCACGCTTTCCAAAATTATAACCGGGGATCTTCCGCATGAAGGCACTTTAAAACCCGGACATAACGTGAGCCTGGGGTATTTTGCACAAAACCAGGACGAACTGCTCGATGACAAAAAAACCGTGCTGGAAACTCTTGATGAAGTTGCCGTGGGGGATATACGCACCAAAATAAGAGACATTCTGGGTGCTTTTCTTTTTGGCGGAGACGATGCCGAAAAAAAGGTGAAGGTGCTTTCAGGAGGTGAAAGATCGAGGCTGGCCATGGCGCGCCTGCTGCTTGAGCCATGCAACCTGCTGATACTGGACGAGCCTACCAACCACCTGGATATGCGAACAAAAGACATCCTGAAGAAGGCGCTGATCAACTTTGATGGCACACTTATTGTGGTTTCACATGACCGGGAGTTTCTTGACGGCCTGGTAACCAAGGTATTTGAGTTCAGAGATAAGAAAGCAAAAGAGCACCTGGGCGGCATCTATGAATTTCTGGAACGCAGAAAACTAACCACTCTGAGTGATCTTGAGAAAAAGAACTTACAGAGCCCAAAAGATGGGAAAGAAGAAGCCACCAACAAACAGGCTTTTTTCAATAAAAAGGAATTCGACAAGGAGGTTCGGAAACTGGAAAACAAGGTAGGAAAGGCCGAAGAACAGATCGGAAAATTGGAAAAAGAAATTGCAGGCTTTGAAAAACTGGTTGCCGACCCATCGATTGATCCCGAAAAAACAAGAGCCCCCGGTTTTTACAGCAGCTACAGCAATCTTCAGGCCGAATTAAAGCAGCAAATGAGTAACTGGGAGCAATTGCAGACTGAACTGGAGCAGCTTAAGAATAAAAGAATTTGAGTACTTTTACGGTTAATCATGATTGCCGGATGACTATGAAACCCATCTTATACTGTATGTTTTGCATGCTGGCATTGTCGGTTGCCTGTTCAACACCCAGGCAAACTGTGAAGCCCGACGTGGTCAGCCTTACAAAAATGTACAATCCTACAGGTACAAAATTACATCCGGCCTATACCGTTTTTCATAACCAGCCATCCGTTTCTTTGCTGCTCATCAAGGTTTTTCCTACGGAATTGTTGTATTCAGGAACTATTGAACCCGACAAGCTGCTGGGGTTGGTGAACCTGAGTTACACATTGACTGACATCACCGATATTCAGAAACCTGCACTGGCCGATACCGGAAGAGTAACCTTCCGATTGCTTCGGGAAAATGTAGACAAGCGTTTCACCACCCAAATTCCCATAAAAGCTGAAGCAGGCAAAAGGTATCAGCTTGCCGTAACAGCCAGAGACATGGTCAGAAACGAATCGGCTGTTACCTACCTTTATGTTGACAAGACTTCTGCATTGTCGGAACAGAATTTTCTGATTACGTATGCCGGGGACAGAACTCCCTTGTATAAACCCTATGTAGTAGGCGATGCTACTATTAAAATAGATTATCCTGATAACCGGTATGATTCAGTTTACGTGTCGTATTACGGAAGTGAAATTCCCCTGCCGCGGCCCTCTTTTTCCACCAGCAGAGAGCGGGAATTTTTGAATAAGCCCGACAGTTTATGGGTATTTCCGTTTGCCAAAGCAGTCTCATACAAGTTTAACTATAAAGGCATTTATCACCTTCAGCTTGATACAACGGCTGATGCAGGTTTAACGCTCGCCAATTTTGGAACATCTTATCCCAAGGTGCAGGATGTTGATCAACTCATTGAATCACTGGCTTACCTAACCACTGCTGCTGAATATGACAAGCTGAAAAACGCCACCAACAAAAAGCTTGCTGTTGACAATTTCTGGATTGAAAGAACAGGAGATCTGGGTAGGGCCAGGGAACTCATTCGCGTATATTACAACCGTGTATTCTTTGCCAATTACTATTTCACCTCATTCAAGCCCGGTTGGAAAACCGATCGCGGTATGATTTACATCATTTACGG
>CAYTNC010000102.1:0-8444 GCA_964438935.1 uncultured Bacteroidales bacterium | reverse complement strand
AATGCCATCCACGAAGAACGCAGCTTCATCATTTCCACACACCAGGTGCGTGACATGGAGAATCTGATTGACCCGATCATTATTCTGGATGAAGGCCGGATCATTTTTAATGAGTATTGCGAAGCAATTACCGAAAAGCTTGCCATAACCAGGCAGAAGGAATTAACGGAAGACAACCGGATTATATATTCCGAGTCACACCTGGGTGGCTATACAGTAGTGAAAGAAAACACGGGGCATGAAGAGACAAAACTGAATCTTGAAATTTTGTTCAATGCCGTTCTCGGCAACCCCGAAAAAATCAATACCATTTTTAAAAATTAACATGATGAAACTGGCGGATCAATTAAATATTAACAGGTTCCTGCTGTTGCTCAGGATGGAACTGCACAGAAGCAGGAAGGGCATCCTGATCACCTTCGTAGTCATCTTTGACCTGCTCCTCTTTGGCTTTATCATGGAATCGATCTTTGGTTATCAGAAGGTTTGTAATTCACACCCTGTAGCCTATACTGTTGCTTTGCTTGCAGGCGGTTTTATATTAAGCAGTCTGGCATTTCATGATCTGGGTAATGCGCTGACAAGACACAATTTCCTCATGCTGCCGGCATCGGCATTTGAGAAGTTCCTCAGCATGTGGCTGCTGACCTGTGTTTGCTGGGTTGTTGCCTTTACCCTGCTTTTCATCGTTTATGCGGCAGGCGTCAATTCCCTGGGCCATCTCTTTTTCAGCGATAAAACATATGTGGCTTTCGACGTGTTTGGAAAATTACCTCTTACTGCCATCAAATACTATGTGGTGACACAAGGTATCTTTCTGGCGGGAGCTGTTCATTTCAGAGGCTATGTATTGCCCAAAACCCTGCTTTCCGTTCTGTTGCTTGGAATGGTCTGCGGGATTATTTTCTATTTCACCCTATCGGATTTGTTTCGCACGCATGTTGAATTCATCGATCAGTACAGCAAAATGACCGGCACGCCATTGTATAATTTATGGCTGATTCTGAAGTGGATGTTTTGGTGGGTGCTGGCCCCGTTATGCTGGGTAATCACCTACACCGGACTCAAGGAACAGGAGGTATGATATGGAATTTGGAGACAGTAATGCCATTTATCTGCAGATAGCGGATCACTTTTGTGAGAATATACTATTGGGGAAGTGGAATTCGGGTGACCGGATTCCATCAGTCAGGGAAATGGCCGTGGGTATCGAAGTGAATCCGAATACGGTGTTGCGCACATATAATTTCCTTCAGGAAAAAGGCATCATCTACAACAAAAGAGGCATTGGTTATTTTGTTTCAGATGATGGCCTGGAAAAAACCCTCCAGTTGCGCAAAGAGGATTTTGTAGGCCATGAATTGCCCAGGTTCTTTAAAGCAATGAGCTTGCTGAATATTTCCATGGATGAATTGCAGGTGTATTTCCGGGAATTCCACAGCGGAAAAAGCAGTGATGACAGAAAAGATATTTGACAAAACACCCTATACTGATTGTTAAAATGAAAACAAGTAAGAAAATAGTACTTACCGCGGCTGGAATAATTCTTGTTCTGTTTTTTGCCGCTTTTATGCTGTTGAGAAACGGAGTGCAACAGCTGCGCCGGGCCGACCGGATAGCTAACCGCTATAAGGAATTATCAGTTACTGAATTCAACCGCCTCGATTTCTCATCGTGTTGGATCGTTAAAATACATCAGGGAAAAGACTGCCTTGTTGAATCAACAGCCGACAAAGATTCACCGCTGAAACCAACCATTGAAAACATCAACGGCACCTTGTTCTTCAGGGTTGATACAGCTGCTGCCAGAACAAGTACGGATAGTCTTTATGTCCGGATCACCATGCCTGCACTACGGTCGGTTAAAGCATGCAAAGGTGCCGATATCCATATTACCGATTTCATGGGTGATTCCCTGCTTGTTAACCTTGAAGACGGTTGCACCTTTTCAGGAATGAATTACAATATCAAATACGTCACTTTCAAAACCTCGGGAGAAAACACCCTGAACATTACCAAAATATATTAAGTTAATAGAAACACCCAAAAACCAATATCTGCATGATGAATTCAATTACCCGCTCAGTAACGTGCATGGAAAGTGCATCATCTGATTTCACGTTGTCTGATCACGATGATGTGTTCAGTCAATTGGAACAGTCAGTATACGCAGCTTTGGAAACCTATTCCAATGTGCACCGCGGAAGCGGACACAACTCAATGGTAACTACTCATTTGTTTGAACAGGCAAGAGAAATAGTGCTTGAATACCTTGGTTTGGATCAGTCCGTTTACCTGGTAATTTTTTGTTCCAAGAGAAGTTCCGAAAAACTGAAATCACAGCTCAAACCAGAAGATTACCAAAGCATATCAAGTCAGGAAATTGGTTTATCACTTGGCATTGTTGCGCTTGCCGTGAAAAAAAGCGAACTTACCGGGGACATTCCCTTTCAAACCGGCGGTGGTACTGCCCGGCTTGTATCTCCCAATCGCATCACATGGGCCAAAGCACCCGACCGGTTTGAAGCGGGTACACCTGCTATAATCAACGCCATTGCTTTTGCCAGGGCACTCGGACTTATCAGAAAATACGGATTTTATGCATTTAATGATGCCGTTAAGCAATCTCTGGCAGCTGATTCAATTCTGAATCGGGACCATCTTGAGGCTTATGCCGGGCATGAATTGCTCGACAAACTTCGTAAAAAGCTCATTGGGCTCAATACAATTGTACCAACCCGGGAAGGTGAAAAGGTCTTCGTCAACCTGGACAACGCTGCAAGCACACCCACGTTTTCACCAGTTTGGGATGCCTTTCGTACAACACTATCGCAACCCCGACCAGTGCAACAGGAGATTGTTCATTTGACAAAATCCATATGCGCCCGGGCTATGGGAGCTTCCCTGAGCGATTATGACGTGATCTTTACTTCCAACACCACCGAAGCCATCAACCTCGTTGCTGAAAGTATGGGCCTTGAATCCGCCACGAATACGGAGCCGGTAGTGCTAAATACAATCATGGAGCACACTTCAAACGAATTGCCCTGGCGTATGACACCGGGAATTTCTAAGATCAGTGTCAAAACCAACGATGAGGGCTTTATCGATCTGGTTGAGATGGAACAACTGTTACGTGCCTACAATCAGGAAAAAAGGTACGCGAATAAACACATCAGCCTGGTTGCCGTTAGCGGTGCGTCCAATGTAGTGGGCACATGCAACGACCTGGCCGGAATCAGCTCCCTTGTGCACAAATATGGAGCCCGTTTGCTGGTGGATGCCGCTCAGCTTGTTGCACACAGAAAAGTGGAAATAGAGCAAGCCGGAATTGACTTTCTTGCCTGTTCGGCCCATAAGGTTTATGCACCTTTTGGCACAGGAATTCTGATAGCCAGGAAAGGGTTGCTCCGATTCTCTTCAACTGAATCGGAATTGATCAGATCATCGGGTGAGGAAAACGCTGCCGGAATAGCTGCTTTTGGTAAATCTCTAATTCTCTTGCAGCGGATTGGTTTGGATTTGATACAGCAGGAAGAACAGGAACTTACGGCATATGCGCTCCGGAGTATGTCGCTGATCTCAGGGCTTAATATTTTGGGAATCAATAATCCGGATTCGCCCTCATTTAAAAACAAAAGCGGAGTTATTGCTTTTGATATGAAAGGTAAGATAGCAGTAACAGTAGCTGAAAGGCTGGCAGAAGATCATGGTGTGGGCGTTCGGTACGGATGTCATTGTGCGCACATCATGGTCAAACACCTGTTGAAGATTCCTCCCTTTGGGGCACGTCTGCAACACATGATGCTTTTTCTGCTCCCTAAACTGAGTCTTCCCGGGGTCACCAGGATCAGCCTGGGTATCGAAAATCAGCAATCCGAAATTGACAGGCTCATTACAGCGTTGAACCAAATCAACAGTAAATCAACCGGTAGAACAGGGATAAGACCACAGGCATTCCAGCTGCAAATAAATGAATTCATCAGAGAGATTTCCGGAAAAGTATATGGCGAAGCCTCTGGACAGAGAAGTATTAATGAACAATAAATAAAAATCATGAAAGACACCAGGCGTGTATTTTTGAAAAAAGGTTCCTGCTCAAACACCTTGTTTTACCTGATCAATCGTGAATTCGGCCATACCAGGCTGCCCGAAGAAAGTGCCTCTGATCCGCTCGCCGGAGGACTGAATACCACAGGACACCAATGCGGCATGCTCTGGGGATCATCAATGGCAGTAGGGGCCGAAGCATTCAGGAGGTATGGCCAATCGGGTCGTGCCACATCCATGGCCATTAAAGTTACTCAACATGTTATGAAGTCTTTCATTGCCCGCACACGGTCAGCAGACTGCCGTGACATAATTGGTTGCGACCTCACCACCAAGGCCGGCATGCGGAAGCTGATGTTCAAAACCATATCGTGTGGTTTTATATACAGCAAGTGTTTCAACCTGGCCAAAAAGTGGGCCCCCGAAGCATTCGAAACTGCACTGGAAGGCTTGTCAACCGAATCAGCTGATATCCCGGTGAATGCCTTAAGTTGTGCATCTGAAACGGTTATTAAAATGGGGGCAAATACAGAGCAATCCGCCATGGTTGCCGGTTTTGCCGGCGGTATGGGGTTGAGCGGTAATGCATGTGGTGCACTGGCTGCAGCAATATGGTATAATACACTGGAATGGTGCAGAGAGAATCCCGGCAAATTTGCCTATGCAAATCCCGTTGCCAATAAGATACTGCAAAAATTTAAAGAAACTACAGGCGGTGAAATGCTTTGTGAAAAAATATGCGCACGGCGATTCAACAGCATTGAGGAACATACTGAATTTGTTAAAAATGGCGGCTGCATTAAAATTATTGACATTTTAGCTGTGAAGTCAGATAAATAAAATGCCTGGAAAAACAGATATTGGGAAAAAAGCACTAATTTAATATCACATTTTTCCAATATTGTCTGCATGCGTTTCGTAATTTCAATACTTTTTATTCTTACCGCGCTCCTGCGTACCTGGTCTCAGGAAAATCAATCGCTGTTTAAACGGCTGAACGCATCGGACGGAATGTCGAATAACTGGGTCCGCTGCATTTATATGGATGATATCGGCTACATGTGGTTTGGAACTGCAGATGGTCTGAACAAATATGACGGGCATGGTTTTACCATATACCGGCCCAAAACCATCAGCGGTAAAAGCATCGGAAACATTAATGTGTCGGGAGTACTTAATAAAAGCAGGCATGAACTCTGGGTTTGTACCGATTTGGGTGTGTTCACATACAATTACCTTGACGATGCATTGCATCCCTTTTCATTGATGCGAACATGGGCCATTTTATGTGCAATAGAAGACAGGGAGCACAAATTCTGGTTTGGCACAAGTAATGGTTTGCACCGTTACGACCCGGCAACAGGAATTCTTGCCTCCTATAACCACAATCCTTCTGATTCATCAAGTATTGCACACAACTATATCAATAGTGTTTTTGAAGATTCAAACGGTAATATCTGGATTGGCTCAAAATCAGGCCTCAGTTTGTTTGTGAAAAAAAACAATACATTCAAAAATTATCGGCCGCAAGATATTGCTGTCGGAAAGTCCACCAATGATGTAGCCTGGATCCGGGAGGACTATAACAAAAGATTATGGGTTGGCTATGCCGAGGAAGGCCTTTATGCTTTCAGAATAAATGCCCTGCCAACAGTTGAATTCTACAAGGTTATGGATGGTAAGATTATGAAGTTGCTGGTGGATACCCATAATAACCTGTGGATTGGCAAAGGATCGGGACAGGGTCTGGAGGTATTGCCACTGAATCATTATACATTGGGTGAGAAACCGGTAGTTCAGCATTTTCGGCACGATCCGAATGACTTTCAGAGCCTGAGCGACAATTCACTATATAGCTTTTGTGAAGACCAGTTCAATGATATCTGGATAGGAACGTTTGGCAACGGAGTCAATTATTACAGTAGCAGGTCAAAAAAGTTCCATGCGGTAAACGAAAATTCCGGTAATGACTTTCGAATTCAGAACAACCTGGTCAATGCCTTTACCGAGGATAACAGTTTTTTATACATTGGCTCTGAAGCCGGGTTGGATGTTTATGACAAGAAAAATAAAATTACAACCCACTTTTACAATATTCCTGGCAATCCTCAAAGCTTGTCTGCCAACCCTGTTTATGCGTTACATAAAGACAGGCAGGGGAATATTTGGGTAGGGACCTGGGCAGGTGGTCTGAATCTTTTTGATCCGGCAACCAGTACTTTTAAACGCTTTATGCCTGATGGTAAGCCGGGTTCCATTAACAACGGCAATATATTCTCGATTCTGGATGACGGTAAGGGTAACCTGTGGATAGGAACCATTGGAGGCGGCCTGAACCGTTACGATTTCAAAACAGGTAAATTTCGTAACTATATTAACGACTTTGAAAATCCCAAAGGCCTGCATGGCGACATGGTTGATCATATATATATGACAAGCAGCGGAAAACTCTACATTTCCGTTTACAACACCCTGGCCCTTTATGATTACCAAAATGACCATTTCGTCCACTTCCCGCACGACCTGAATGACTCTGCCAGTGATTTCGGAAATATCCTTTCCATTTTTGAAGACAGCCGCAAAAACATTTGGATTGCAACCAATGCCGGACTGGAATACTTTGATGAAAACAACGGCAGCTTTCATCCCGTTCTCACCAAAAATCAGCTTCCTGACAACACCATCCAGGGAATTCTGGAAGATGCGATTGGTAACCTTTGGATCAGTACCAATAAGGGAATTTCGAAATTCGTGAACGGAATCAATTTACCAGATGATCCGGTTGTGTACAATTACACTGTAGAAGACGGTTTATCAGGCAATGAGTTTAAAAAGAGATCTGCCTTCAAGAACGATCGCGGAATCATGTATTTTGGATCGTCAAATGGTTATACCTGGTTTCATCCCGATAGCATTCAATTGAATAACATTCCTCCCCAGGTGGTGCTGAGTCATTTTGAATTGCTCAATCCCAGGCCGGTGAAAAGCAAGAAATTCAAAAGCCTCACCGGTCACATCAGTTCTGTTGAAAAGATGGATTTACCGCACAAGAATGCTGACTTTGTGATCAATTTTGCAGCTCTGAATTACCTGAATCCCCAAAACAATAAATTCAAATACAAGCTTCAGGGATATGACAAGGAATGGATCGATGCAGATTACACCCAGTCAGCAAGATATACCAACCTGAACCATGGTGAATATGAATTCATGGTAATGGCATCAAATAACGATGGCGTTTGGTGCGAAACTCCAAAAACACTGAAAATAATCATTCATCCACCCTGGTGGAAGACCCTTTTATTTAAAATTAGTGCGACATTACTACTGATTCTCCTGGTGATCTCCTTTTTCAGAATCCGGCTCAGCATGCTTAGAAATCAAAAGCGTGAATTGGAAAGCACAGTTACAGAACGCACGCGTGAACTTCTCAATACAAATCAGCTGCTTGAACAAAAGCAAAAAGAAATTACCATTCAGTACCAGGAGTTGTCGAAATATAAAAACCATCTCGAATCCATAGTTGAAGAACGAACAGCCGCACTTCGCACATCAAAAGAAAGAGCCGAAGAAAGTGACCGGTTGAAAACAGCATTCCTGCAGAACATGAGCCATGAGATTCGCACTCCCCTGAATGCGATAATGGGCTTCTCCAGTTTGTTAGAAGACTCCTTTGAGGAGAAAGAAACACTGTTACAATATGCTGTGATCATCAGGCAAAAAGGCAACGACCTGCTCAATATCATCAACGACATTTTGGATATTTCAAAAATTGAAGCCGGGTCGATGAAAGTATCCTTCGAAGTCTGTAACCTGGATTCCATATTCAGTGAGATTGAAGTGTATGCCAAAGAATATCAGAAACGACTGAATAAGGAACACATACTTTTCCGGACTGCAAATAATTGCCGCAGGCTGAAATCAGATGTGATACTGGATCAGGGTAAGGTAAAGCAGGTAATTAACAACCTGATTGGCAACGCTTATAAATTCACTAAAGAAGGAGTTGTTGAATTTGGCTGCCATAATGATGGAAACAACATGATCCGGTTTTATGTATCGGATACAGGGATTGGAATACCCAAAGACAAACTGAATCTTGTGTTTGAACGTTTCAGGCAGATAGGCGAGATGCATTACCGCGAAGGAGCAGGACTTGGCCTGAGCATATCCAAAGGAATCATTGAATTGCTGGGCGGCGAGATCTGGCTGACTTCCGAAGTAAACAAAGGAACCACGTTTTATTTCACAGTTCCTTACATAACAGACAACAATACGCCTGAAAAACATGACGGGCAGCTCAACCTGGAAACAAATCTGAATAATAAAACGATCGTAATAGCAGAGGACGACTACTATTCTTTTGAATACCTGAAGGTATTGTTCAAAAACTA
>CAYTNC010000101.1:0-8486 GCA_964438935.1 uncultured Bacteroidales bacterium | reverse complement strand
GGAGCTGTGGTGTAGTGGCCTAACATGCCTGCCTGTCACGCAGGAGATCGCGGGTTCGACTCCCGTCAGCTCCGCCACTATATTTTGCCGCGGTAGCTCAGTCGGTAGAGCAGTGGACTGAAAATCCACGTGTCGGCAGTTCAATTCTGCTCGGAGGCAGATTTTTTTATTTTTACGCTCGCGATTATCAGATGAATAAACAACTGATCGAAAATCTTAAGTTTGAGGCAGATCAGGCAGAGCGCCAGGGCGATTATGGCAAGGTAGCGGAAATCAGGTATGGAAAAATCAAAGAGGCTGAGAAAAACATTCAGGATTTAAATGATAAGCTGATTGATCAGCAGGGTAGTTCCGCCATGATCAACGAGGAAGTTGGAGCTGAGGAAATCGCTGAAGTGGTGTCGAGCTGGACTGGTATTCCGGTAACCCGGATGCTCCAAAGTGAGCGTGAAAAGCTCCTGAACCTGGAAGGTGAGCTTCATAAGCGGGTTGTAGGGCAGGATGAGGCCATCAGCGCTGTTTCGGATGCAGTGAGAAGGAGCAGGGCAGGCCTGCAGGACCCCAAGCGGCCTATCGGGTCATTCCTGTTTTTGGGTACCACTGGCGTGGGAAAAACTGAGCTTGCAAAGGCCCTAGCGGAATTTCTCTTTAATGATGAAAACCTGATGACCCGCATTGATATGTCGGAATACCAGGAAAGGCACACCGTTTCACGACTGGTTGGTGCACCTCCGGGTTATATTGGTTATGAAGAGGGTGGACAACTTACCGAGGCAGTCCGACGAAAACCTTATTCCGTATTGCTCCTGGATGAGATTGAAAAGGCGCACCCTGATGTTTTCAATGTGCTGCTTCAGGTTTTGGATGACGGACGCCTGACTGATAATAAAGGACGGGTGGTTAACTTTAAAAATACCCTGATCGTCATGACCTCCAATATCGGGTCGCACATCATACAGCAAAACCTGGAACACCTCAGCGATGAAAACAGATTGGGAATACTTGAAAGAACAAAAGACGAAGTATTTGAACTTTTAAAGAAGACCATAAGGCCTGAATTCCTGAACAGGGTTGACGAGTTGATCATGTTTGCTCCCTTGACAAAAAAGGAGATACATGATATTGTCAGGTTGCAGTTCAACCAAATCATTAATAAGCTTGCAGATCAGGACATCCGGATTGAAATCACCGATCAGGCATTGGAATATATAGCTGACCAGGGATTTGATCCGCAATATGGGGCAAGACCGGTTAAGAGAATCATTCAGAAGGGAATCCTGAATGAATTATCCAGAAAAATATTGGAAGGCTCTGTTAAAAGGGATCAGACTGTCGTCATTGACAGGAACAACCAGGGTATTTTGTTCAGAAATAAATAGAAACCTTTTCAAACGGGTGGCTAGAAACTTTCCAGACATTCGTCAAGCGTTGCATAAAGGGTAAAAATGTTGTGCAGCTGCAGCAGCTTGAACAGTTCGATTACTTCCGGACTGAAACAGCACATTTTAAAAGTGCCCTTGTTGTTGGTAGATGCCTTAAGAATGGATAGAAAAACACCAAAACCTGAACTGTCAATATACCTGATCCCTTCAAGATTGAGAATTAACCTTGTTCCGGGGGTGTTGAAAAAACTTTTCAGGTCTTCCTTAACAGGTTCCGAGATCAGTGCATTTAACCTGTCAATGTTATCAAAGCGTACGACGGTTATATTGTTAATTTTCTCAACCTTTAGCATATGCTGTTTTTTTAAAAGTAAAGTTCAATGTTTTGAGTGATCAAATCCAACTCTTTTACAGCTTCCTTTGTTTCCTGCTTGAATAGCTCAATGATGCCCTTATAGGAAGCAATATTTTTTCCGGCACAAGCAGAGTTTTCAAGTTCTTTTAACCGGATGGCAAGTTCATTGAGGCCCATAATAGATACCGAAGACTTGGCCTTGTGCGCAAGTTTGCCAAGCAAATCATACTTTTTTTCTGCCAGAAGCTGATCCATGTCACCTGCGAATTCATCAACCTGGGTTTTAAAAATAGAAATCATTTCAAGCACCAGATCATTATTTCCTCCGGACATTTCCTTAAGGTATGACAGATCAACTTTCATAAAACGATGTTTACAAATAAGAGTTGAAAATTAAGAATTATTTTCTAAAGATAATCCATTTTTTATTTCATCCATATAGCTTTCTGTACACAGTGGTAAAAGTCATGGATATTTTATGGGTTTTTGTATTACTTTTGAGCCAAAAGCTATCTGAAATATGAATAAAACCGTTTTTAATGCCAGGCATTATCAACTAGGAGCCCGCATGGTTGAATTTGCAGGTTATGAAATGCCGCTTGAATACGCTGGTATTAACTCAGAGCATCTGTCAGTCAGAGAATCTGCCGGACTCTTCGATGTCTCTCATATGGGCGAAATTTGGGTAAAGGGGCCCAATGCCCGAAAGTTGCTTGACCATGTCTGTTCCAACAATCCGGGCTTGCTCACTATTGGGAATGCTCAGTATACCTGTTTTCCGAACGGAAAGGGCGGCATTGTCGACGACCTCATCGTTCATCAATTCGATGAGGAAAAATTCATGCTCGTGGTGAATGCTTCTAACATACAGAAAGACTGGAACTGGCTTAACTCACAGAACCATTTTGGCGCAGTGCTTGAAAACGCCTCGCCACGCATATCGCAATTGGCTTTACAAGGGCCAAATGCCCTTAATATTCTCAAAAAACTAACTGGTATCAACCTGGATAACCTGAAATATTTCACTTTTGTTACCGGTGATGTGGCCGGAATCAGAAACGTGATTATTGCTGCTACAGGTTACACCGGTTCCGGCGGTTTTGAGCTTTACATTGACGATCCGGAGCCATTGCGGCTTTGGGATGGCATCATGGAAGCCGGCAGGGATTTTGATCTGAAACCTGTTGGTTTGGCTGCCCGCGATACACTTCGGCTCGAGATGGGCTACTGCTTATACGGCAACGACATCAATGATGAAACTTCTCCCATAGAGGCAGGATTGGGTTGGATTACTAAATTTAACGCGGACCGGAATTTTGTTGACAGGGATTTGCTTCTCGAACAAAAAAACAAGGGTACTACCAGAAGGCTCATTGGTTTTGAAATGACCGAAAGGGGAATCCCCAGGCAGCACTACAAACTCTTTAATAATGGAGGCTACGAAATTGGCGAGGTGACATCGGGTACCATGTCTCCTTCGCTGAAAACGGGCATCGGAATGGCCTATATTCAAAGCGCTTACACCGCTCCCGGCACTGAAATCAAAGTAGGTATCCGGGATAAAATGATTGCCGCAAAAGTGGTGAAAATGCCATTCTATAAAGCTGGCCTATAATTGATCGTAATTAGCCTTCAATAACCGGATTTTCATTAACCACATCAGATTCAACTTGTCCGTCAAGCAGTCTGATGATTCTGTGGGCATGCCTGGCAATGCTTTCTTCATGGGTTACCAGAATTATGGTATTTCCCTTGCTGTGAATTTCATTGAAAAGAGCCATGATATCCACCGAGGTTTTCGAATCCAGGTTTCCCGTTGGTTCATCAGCCAATATGATGGCCGGATTATTTACCATGGCCCTTGCAACAGCCACACGCTGTCTTTGCCCGCCTGAAAGTTCATTGGGCTTGTGCTCAACCCGGTCGCTCAGGCCAACACTTACCAGTGCAGCTTTTGCTCTTTCCACACGCTCATTTTTTGGAATTCCGGCATACACCAATGGTAACATTACATTTTCAAGCGATGAATAGCGCGGAAGCAGGTTGAAGGTTTGAAAAACAAAACCGATTTCCTTGTTTCTGATCTCAGCCAGCTGGTTGTCATCCATTTTGCTGGCATCTTTGCCATTCAGAACATACACTCCTGAGGTAGGCGTATCCAGACAGCCGATTATGTTCATCAGTGTTGATTTTCCGGATCCTGAAGGCCCCATGATCGCCACATATTCATTCTTCCGGATGTCAAGTGATACCGATCTTAATGCATGAACTACCTCAGAACCAAGGTAGTAATCTTTAACTATCGACTCGAAGTGAATAACGTTGGCCATATCATTTAATTCATGAGATAAAAATAGTAATTATTACGGGTTGCAAATAATTATTTATTCACTTCCCAATTGCTATTCAGATAAAAATTCTTAGTATCAATTGAAGTAAAACATTCTTTATACTTTGAAATGGGTAGTTTTCA
This sequence comes from uncultured Bacteroidales bacterium, assembly GCA_964438935.1. Lineage (GTDB taxonomy): Bacteria > Bacteroidota > Bacteroidia > Bacteroidales > UBA10428 > UBA5072. Next base: position 4,276 of record CAYTNC010000101.1, on the reverse strand, counting down.
ATTTACCGCGGAGCGGTTTTGGTATTGTAGGCAAAGTATTGTTCAGGTAATATATACCGCGGAGCGGTTAAGGTATTGAATGCATAATAATTCCAGCAAACCATAACCGCTCCGCGGTATTAGGAGGAATAACCGGAAAGACATTGCTACAGAACCTGAACCGCTCCGTGGTAGGAAATAAATCAAACAATTTGAGGTCATTTAGAATCAAATAAAAATGCGAATTATAATTTGTAAGTCAGAATTAATGTACAAATAGGGTAATATTGAACTCCTTCGGGTAAAGCCGTCATGCTATTGAGACTTAACATGACAATATATCATCCATACCTACCGAATCGCCTAGTTGCCTGCCGATAGGCAAGGCGGATAATCATAAGCCCGGGACAATGAATGGAATACAATAATTATCTTTTTCAATAGCCGCCGGCTTTAGCCGGTGGTAATCAATTGCCATACCCCATGTCTCCCGCTGCAAGCAGGGCATTCCCATGAGCATGGCTTTGCTTGCAGCGGAAATGTATTTTGGTATCTTGTAATCCCCGGGCTGAAGCCCAGGGCTATTGAGCCGTACCTTACAAATGATAGCTTGACGGCTACGCCTTTCGGGGTTCATCAGAAAAAAAAACATTCAGTTCACTGCAAGACCATATTAATACTTCACCTTATATTCCTTTTTCTCCACCCCGTTTCCACAAAAAACAATCCCCAAATGAAACAGGTCGATGATGACACCCTGGCTGAGGTTTTTCCGGATGTGATTCCATGCATCCATCATACCTGCTGACCAATTGATGTCGTCAAATATCAAAATAAGACTTGCGCTTTTATTTGCAGTGAATGCCTGGTAATAACTCAGTGTGGCTTCACAGGTGTGGTTCCCGTCGATGTAAACAAGCGCACCTGTGCCTGATTCTGCAGCAAGCTGACCGATCACTGCTTCAAAAGATTGGTTCACAAGATGAATTTTATCTGAACCGTGAATCCTGAAATTTTCCTTTGCCAGTGTGGCCAGTTGCGGATTCCCTTCCACTGTAATAACAGCTGCCTCCGGGTTACCGGCTGCCAAATACAGCGTGCTGATTCCCATGGCGGTTCCGAGTTCAATAATTTTACCCGGTTTGTAATGCCTTGCCATCCGAAAGAGCAGTGCCCCATTACGGGATGAAATGGATACGGTTCTGGCCATTTCCCCAACCGTCTGATGCTTTCTCCTCATCCTGGAGCCTGCGCCAAAATAATTTGTATTTACAATGGTCTTGTTGTTGTATAAACTAACTCGTGCTTCTTCAATTGAGCCGGGAGGAGGGGTGTCACTTTTTAAAACCTGGTTGTAAAAACCGGAAAAAAAGTGGTCATCTTCAGGTTTTGCTGTGCCTGAAAACTGATGCAAAAGGCATTTCACAAGGTATCTGAAAGCAAACATAGGCATGAAAGATCGGAACAATTCAACCGGTGTGCAAATTTTTTTGCCAATATGAACAAACTTTTCCGATATTTACGCAACTCTCGTTAATCATGACGCGGCTTGCTGACCAGGAAATAAAGTATCTGAAAGGTGTTGGGCCTAAAAAAGCCGAATTGCTCGAAAAGGAGCTGAGCATCCGGACGTGCAACGATCTGTTGTATTTTTTTCCTTATAAATACATCGACCGTTCCAGGATTTACCTGATCAGGGAAATTGACACCACACAGACTTTTATTCAAATCAAGGGGCGAATTACCACCTTCAGGGTCGAAGGCCAGCGTCACAAGCAACGGCTGGTTGCATCGTTCACAGATGGTACCGGAACAATTGAGCTTGTCTGGTTTCAGGGCGCTCAATGGGTGACCCGGAATTACCAGGTAAATACTGAATATGTGGTATTTGGCCGACCGGCCGTATACAATCACAAATTATCCATTGCCCATCCCGAAATAGAAATTCCGGGTAAGGAGGAAACTCCATTGTATACCCCGCTTCAGCCGCAATACAGCACTACAGAAAAGTTGAAAAACACCTTTCTTGCGTCAAAGGCCATTCACCGGATGATCGGGCAGATTCTTACCCAGATTGACCATTTGGAAGAAACACTTCCGGCCGGCCTGGTGGAAAGGCTGAAGCTGATCGACCTTGACGGAGCCATACGCAACATGCATTATCCTGAAAACAGCGAGAAGCTTAAAAAATCGATATACCGTTTGAAGTTTGAGGAACTTTTCTACATCCAGCTGAACATCCTCATGCAAAAGTTCAAACAGCAGACTATTAACAGGGGCCTTGTTTTTTCAAAGGTGGGCGACTATCTGAACACCTTTTACAGGGATAACCTCAGGTTTGAGCTTACAGAAGCCCAGAAGCGTGTAATTAAGGAGATCAGAAAGGATCTGGGATCGGGCAAACAAATGAACAGGCTGTTGCAGGGTGATGTAGGTAGCGGGAAAACCCTGGTTGCCTTGATGGCCATGCTGATTGCCCTTGATAACGGATACCAGGCCTGTTTGATGGCTCCCACGGAAATACTGGCTAACCAGCATTACACTACCATTACCAGGTTTCTGGAAAATATGAACGTAGGTGTTCTTTTATTGACCGGCTCCACCAAAAAAAGCGAAAGGGGGTTGTTGCATGAGCAGCTCCGTTCGGGCGAATTGCACATTCTTGTGGGAACTCATGCCTTGCTTGAGGATACCGTGCAGTTTAACAACCTGGGCCTGGTTATCATTGATGAACAACATCGTTTTGGTGTTGCCCAACGCGCCCAGTTGTGGAAAAAAACCGACAGGTATCCGCATGTGCTGGTAATGACAGCCACCCCAATACCCCGCACACTTGCCATGACACTTTACGGAGACCTTGACGTATCTGTTATTGATGAACTTCCCCCGGGTCGCAAACCTGTTCAAACCATTCACTACTATGAATCAAAGCGCCTGGTGCTGTTTGGGTTTATGCGCAAGCAAATTGAAATGGGGCGGCAGATTTATATTGTTTATCCCCTGATAAGGGAATCGGAAAAGCTGGATTATGTGGCGTTGGAGGAAGGTTATGAAGCCGTTGTGAGGGCTTTCCCGCCCCCGCAATACGCCGTAGTTTGTGTGCATGGCCAGATGAAACCCGAGGATAAGGAGCAGGGAATGCAGCTTTTTATTCGGGGTAAGGCCCAGATTATGGTGGCAACCACAGTTATTGAAGTGGGTGTTGATGTTCCAAATGCCAGCGTTATGGTTGTTGAAAATGCCGAACGTTTTGGTCTTTCGCAGCTGCACCAGCTGCGGGGGCGTGTGGGACGCGGTGCCGACCAGAGTTATTGCATTCTCATGAGTTCGTATAAACTGAGCCGGGAAGGCCGCAAGCGTCTTGAAACCATGGTCCAAACCAATGACGGATTCGAGATTGCCGAAACAGATTTGAAATTGCGCGGACCCGGAGATATAGAAGGAACACAGCAAAGCGGCATACCTTTTGATCTCAAAATTGCCAACCTGGGTCAGGACGGGCAGCTTTTGCAATATGCCCGTGATGTGGCAGGCGAATTGCTGGAAGAGGATATGAACCTGGAGAAACCCGAAAACCAGGTCTTGCGAAAGCAACTGGCCAGGTTAACCAAGTCGCAGGTCGACTGGAGCTCAATCAGCTAGTTTGAGAAGATTCTGAATTTGAACAAACCGGTTTTCTGGAGCATATAGGAGATGGATACGCTCAGTACACCCAGCCCGTATTTAATACTTCGCCTGATGTTAATGGAAGAGGCATCATCAAAGTAACGGGTGGGGCAGGTAATCTCGGCAACCTCATACCCGGCATAAAAAATTTGTGCCAGCATCTGGTTGTCAAACACGAAATCATCCGAGTTGACGCGATATTTCACGTGCCGGAGCACTTTGGCCGAAAATGCCCTGTACCCGGTGTGGTATTCCGATAATTTCTGATTCATCAGCACGTTCTGCGTAAAAGTGAGAAACCGGTTGGCTACATATTTATATAACGGCATTCCACCCTTTAGCGCACCTTTGCCAAGAATTCTTGACCCCAGCACTACTTCATAAACGCCATTGGCAATCACGTAACACATGGAGTGAATCAGAAGTGGGGAATACTGATAGTCGGGATGCAACATCACCACTATGTCCGAATTCAGTTCGAGCGATTTGTCATAGCAGGTTTTCTGGTTCCCTCCATATCCCTTGTTTTCCTCATGCAGGATGACGTGCTTTATTCCCAGCTCTTTGGCAAGTTGCACCGTGTTGTCGCGACTCCGGTCGTCAACCAGAATCACATGGTCCACAATGTCAA
>CAYTNC010000100.1:0-8629 GCA_964438935.1 uncultured Bacteroidales bacterium | reverse complement strand
GGTAAAGAAGGAATTGCTATTTTTGAACCTCAGATTATTGAAGATATTTATTTGCAGAGAAGATAACCTATGGAACAACTGATTGCTAAACTGAAAAATGAGATTATTGAGGTGCTGAACCTCTCCGAATTATCACCCGACGAAATTGATGACAATGCACCACTCTTCGTGGAAGGTCTTGGTTTGGATTCAATTGATGCACTGGAACTCATCGTGTTGCTTGAAAAAAAATACGGACTCAAGCTGGGAACTGCAGAGGAAGGTAAAACAGTCCTCAGGTCGGTCCGATCGATGGCTGAATTCATCAGGAAAAATAACAAGGGTTAAACTTGTAATGCCATGCCCGATAGCGTGTTTGTGACCGGTGTTGGAATCATTTCCGCTATCGGTTCGGATGTTGAATCTGCCTGGAATTCCCTCAAAGAAAGCCGAACCGGAATCGGACCGCTGACAATAATTGATTCGGCCTATAAAGGTGAATTACCGGTAGCAGAAATACATGCCTCCAATAAGGAATTATTGGCAACTGCCATCCCCCGGTTAAAAAGCTATTACAGTCGTACTGCACTGCTGGGGATAATCGCCGCCCGGCAGGCCATTGCACAATCGGGTGCAGAAGCAGGTTCTCTTGAAAATGCCGGATTGATATCGGCCACTACTGTGGGCGGGATGGACAGAACCGAGATCTTCTACAAAGGTTTTATGTCCGATAAATCTTCCGGCCGCATACGTGAAGCTGCCGGACATGATTGCGGCGACAGCACGGAAAAAATTGCAGACAACCTGGGAATCAGGGGATACCTGTCAACCATCAATACCGCGTGTTCTTCGTCGGCCAATGCCATTATGCTGGGAGCAAGAATGATCCGTCAGGGTAAGTTGAAGATGGCCATAACAGGCGGTGTCGACTGCCTTACCAAATTTACCATCAATGGGTTTAACAGCCTGATGATTCTTGACAGGGAACAATGCAGGCCTTTTGATGAAAGCAGGAACGGACTGAACCTGGGAGAGGGTGCTGCCTACCTGGTTCTGGAATCGGAAGAGGAAGTCAGACGAACCGGAAAGAAAGTACTGTGTGAAATAAGCGGATACGGAAATGCCTGCGATGCTTATCATCAGACGGCTTCATCGCCCGAAGGCTATGGTGCCTACTTGTCGATGAAACAGGCCCTGGAAACTGCCGGCCTGGGTGCGTCCGATATCAGTTATATCAACACCCACGGAACAGGAACCAAGAACAATGACCTTTCGGAAGGAGTAGCTATTGAAAGGCTTTTTCAGGATGTAATTCCTCCATGCAGCTCAACCAAATCGTTTACTGGCCACACACTGGGAGCATCCGGAGCCGTAGAAGCTGTATTGAGCATATTGGCCCTTCAGCACAACTGTATTTATCCGAACCTGAATTTCTCAGTTCAGATGCAGGAACTTCACTTTACCCCGGTAACCGGGTTTCAAAATGTGCAGGCTATGAATCATATCATGTCCAATTCCTTTGGTTTCGGTGGAAATAATTCTTCCCTGATTTTTTCAAAGCACTGAAATGGCTGTATACATAAAAGAAGCATCGGCAATCTCACCCCAGAACACCTTCGGCTCGAAGGTGCTTCCTGCAGAGGCAACAGCTTATACCGAAGCAAACATGCTCAGGTGTATTGAACCGGTTTATCGTGATTTCATTGACCCCATGGTGGCCAGACGCATGAGCCGTATTGTTAAAATGGGCGTTTGCTGTGCCATGAAGTGCTTACGCGATTCGGGCATTGACATGCCTGATGCCATAATTGCCGGAACCGGCCTGGGTTGCCTTGAGGATACTGAGAAATTTTTGGGCTCTATTTATGCCAATGAAGAAAGGCTTTTAAATCCTACACCTTTCATACAGTCGACCCACAACACGGTTGCCGGAGCCATTGCACTTGCCATAAAATGCCATAATTATAACGCCACCTATACGCACCGCGGTTTTTCGTTTGAAAGCGCCCTGGAGGATGCCCTGCTTCAACTGGCTGACAATCCCGGGTTGAAAATCCTTGCCGGCGGATTCGATGAAATAACCCACGGCGCTTATGAAATAACCCGGAGAATGGGCTTGTGGAAGAATCACCCGGTATCTAACATGGATCTTGACCGGTATCATAACCGTGGCACCATGCCGGGAGAAGGAGTGGCATTTTTTATGCTCAGTGGCGAGAAGCATACTGGTGATTGGGCCGCAATCAGATCAATGGAAACTTTCTATAAACCCTCCGGCCAGGATGAAGTTGCTGAGAGAATAAGCAGTTTTGTGAACGAATGCGGATCGAAAACCGGCAAGCCGGATTTGGTTATTTATGGAAAAAACGGTGATACAACCGGCGACAGGTATTATGATCACCTGATCAATGGCCCTATGAAAAACATTCCCCATGTTTCCTACAAGCACCTATGCGGTGAATATGATACCTCTGCATCTTTTGCATTATGGCTTGCTTCCCTGATGATCAGGGAACAAAGCATACCGTCATACCTGCAGGCTGGTCAAAATCTTCCCGTGGAGTTGAACCGTGTGCTTATTTATAACCATCTTCGCGGAGTGAATCATTCGATGTATTTTCTGGAAAGATGCTGAGCTTTAAAAATACACTTATTTTATTTGCAGGGGCTGTTGTATTGGCCATATTGGCCGATATTTTAATGCCCCTGAACTTCTGGGTTTATGTTGGCATAGTTCTTGTTTTTATCAGCATATTGGCCTGGGGATCGGCCACCATTCAGTCGGGGTTTTACCTGCAGTCGGTTTGCTCGGGAAACCGCAACACCAGGGCTGTGGCACTAACCTTTGATGATGGCCCGGACGGTCAGGTTACACCCATGATCCTGGATGTTTTAAAAGAGCAAAATGTGAAGGCAGCATTTTTCATCATTGGCAATAAGGCCGAGCAGTTCCCTGAGGTGATCAAACGGATTGATACCGAAGGTCATATCATTGGGGGACACAGCTATTCGCATCATTTTTTTTTCGATCTGTTTTCGCGCAAAAGAACCATGGCTGAAATGAAAAGAACCTCTGATATTGTGTTCAGTATTACTGGTAAGAGGATGTTGTTGTTCCGCCCGCCTTATGGAGTCACCAACCCAACTTTAGCCCGTGCCATCAGGGCCATGAGCTTAACATCAGTCGGCTGGAGCCTGAAATCGAATGATACGGTAATAAAGGACGATGACCTGCTGCTCAACAGACTCACTTCAAATGTGAACAAAGGAGACATCATCCTGTTTCACGATAACAAGCCCTGGGTGGTGACATTGCTGAAAACATTTATACCTTATCTGAAGAATAAAGAATATTCTATTGATCGTTTAGACAAGTTTGCAAATCTACAGGCTTATGTTTATTAACCGCATATTTCTCGTTTTTCTGATTCTGGGTTTTTCTTTAATGGGAATAACAGCTCAGGTACCGTCAGCGCCTATGAAAAACAAAGAGGGGTTCAAAAAGGAGCTGGTTCAAATGACCGCTACTGTGAATACGCTTGAAAGCGATTTCATTCAGGAGAAAAACCTGAGTGTGCTGGCCAGCAAGATAATTTCTAAAGGACATTTTTGCTACCGAAAGGAAAACCACATCCGGTGGGAGTATTTGAATCCCTATAAATACCTGATCATCATCAGCGACGGAAAACTCTTTGTAAAAGAAGAAAAAAACCAGAAACAATATGATATCCAGTCGAACCGAATGTTCCAGGAAATGAACAAATTCATCAGCGGATGCATCCAGGGCGATATACTTAATAACGAAAAGGACTATAAAGCGGGCTACTTTGAAGATGAAAAAAACTATTTTGTAAGGTTGGTACCCAACGCTGAAGCAATGAAGAAAATGCTCAGCGAAGTACAAATCTGGTTCAACAAAACCGACTTTACCGTTTCCAGGATCGTTATGCTTGAACCGGGCGGTGATTATACACGGATTGATTTTACCAACAAAAAAGTTAATACCGACATTCCGCTTGAAAAATTCAATTTTAAATAGGCTATTCTCACTGCTGCTGCCACTGCGACTGCCACTGCCACTGCGACTGCGCCTGTTTTCACTGCCACTGCTACTGCTGCTGTCACTGTTCTTAACCGGCTGCTCCCTGTCGCTATTTCCCGGATACCGGCCCTGTTCAAGTACACCGGCATCTGAGCCGGCATCGTGGTTTACCGCTGATTCCGGCCACTTCCTGTTCAATTCCAGTATTGACATCTATAAAAAACATTTCAGCGGACTGATGGTGGTGAAACCCATGCCTGAGGATAATTACAGGGTGGTCTTTCTTACAGAAGTGGGGATTAAAGTCTTTGATCTGGAGTTTTCAGCCGACAGTGCTGCAAAGGTTCATTATATGATGGAAGCCATGAACCGGAAAGCGCTGGTAAATACACTTTCACGGGATATCAGCCTGGTGCTGATGAATCCAAAACCGGGAGCAACACCGGAGTGTTTAAGACAAAAAAAGTCGGATGACCTGGTGTACCTGTATCGGGAACAGGGTAGAAAAAATTATTATTTTGTCAGATCGGCTTCTGATAACCCTTACCTGGCAAAGCAAACAGGCTGCATGACCAACAAGTTGAAAGCCCGGTTATATGGGAATTCGGCAAGTGGATTGGATTCTGTGCTGATCCGGCATGAAAATATCAGGTTATCATTAAATTTATACCGCATTAAAGAATAGGAACCATGCTTCAGGACAACTTATACCAACTGCTGTCTTTCAAGCTGTCGGAACCGGGAGACAGGATCACGGCCACTGTCAGGTTGAACAAAGAACACCCGGTTTTTCAGGGACATTTTCCTGGCAATCCCATTTTGCCCGGCGTATGCACCATTCAGATCATCAAGGATTTGGTTGAAAGGGGTATGGAGGCAAAATGCATGCTGACAAAAGCCGGTAATGTGAAGTACCTTGGATTTGTGAACCCGGTTACCAATCCGGAAGTGGTGTTTGACCTTGCTCTCAAACAGGCTGATAACGGGGTTGTCAGCTGCAGTGCAACTGCATCTGCAGGAGGCAATACAACCTGCAGTTTCAAAGGCGAGTTCAGTCTGAAGTAAATTAAGGCCGGCTAAGTATCCGCATTTCACATTCGGCAATTACTTGCCCCTGGTCAAACACTTTGCCGATAATAATGGTAAAGCCTACAATTTCATTTTCCACAACAATTTCAGAGGTAATCTCAGTATTTACATGGGGGCGGGAAGAGATCACCAGATTTTTAACTGCACCGATATATCCCTCACTTACGCTGTTGTTGTTGATTTTATTCCGGTATCCGGTATAGGCAGCGGCTGTTTGTGCTATGAATTCAACCAGGGCCGATTCGCTGAGTATGCCGTTATCACAGAATAAATTGGATTCTTTAACTAACAGGCACCCTTTGGCTGATCGTTCATCTGCATCAACCAGCCTGTCGATCATTTGCATGGGCGGGCGCTGGGGAATAAGTTCCAGAATGTCGTAATCGGAGGGGCTCATAGGCTGCATTCAAAGTGATAAAAATAATAAAAATTAACATTATGGTCCGGATAAAATTTTTTCAGATTATATCAAGTCCAATATTTATTGCGTCCTTACGGGACTTTGAGAGTTGAGAGATGGCTTTTCTTTTCTACCCATATTAGGTTTCCCGTAAAAGCGGGACAGGCTCTAATGGAACCGTCCCGTAGGGACATCATATTGGTAGATAAAGGATTAACATTTAAAGTTAAGTCCCGTATGGGACGATATAAATTTTAACCGGATAATAGTGAAAAACTAATACGCTTTGTGATAAAGAGAATTCATTGATGCGTTTGTTTTTCAGGCAATGTTCAGGCTTTCCAGAAATCGTAGTAATTGAACCACTGATTGGGATATTTCAATACCTTTTCTTCCATGGCAGCCAGGTAATCGCTGATCACCGTCCGGAGCATTTCGTCTCTTTTGGCAGGGGTACCCTGCTGTTCGTAAAGCCGGGGAGGGGTGGCGTAGTAATGGTAATGGCGACTACCCTCTTTCATAGCAAAAACAAAGGAAACAGGTACTCCGTATTTCATGGCCAGGTAAAACGGGCCAGTTGGCAACAGGGCCTTTTCACCGAGGAAATCACGGGCAAGGGTTTTGCTTCCCAGCATAAACCGGTCGCCGTGCATGCACACGATTTCATGGTTGTCAAGAGCGCGGCTGATTTCGTAAACGTGGGCATTATCGGGCCCTATGGGAATAACATGAAAGCTTTTTTGCGTGAAGGATGAAAGGTATTCCTTAATTTTCTGATGTTCTGCATCAAGCATAATTACGTTAACTTTAGCATCAAGCCGCTCCAGCATGTGCCCGGCCATTTCAAAATTGCCTACATGGGCGCTGATGAACAATCCTCCCTTGCCATCGAGGGCAATTTTCCGGAGGTGTTCCTCACCATCGAAATCAAAGGTGAATTTGGCATCAAAACCGCCCATTGTAGCGGTTTTATCAAGAATTACCTGCCCGAAAGTATAATAATTGCGGTATACAGAAATCACTGAACGGAAAAAGCTATATTTCAGGCGCTTCCGATAGAAATAGTAAATATATCCAAATGATATAGGATTAAACAGGAAGAAATACAGAGCCACAAACCGGAGCAGAAAATAGGCAAAAGGAAGTCCCAGGTATCTGAGGACGGCTATGAATATCTTATAGCCTGTAAGTCCACCCCTGGTTTGGCCTTTCCATTCGGTCACGGCAGGTTACTTCTTGTTTATGCAATTGAAAATGTAGTCGTACAAATCATCAAGCGTTCTGATGGCGGTCATTTCCTCTCCTTTGAGCGTTAATCCGAATTCTTTCTGAACGATTACGGCAATATCTACAAAGTCAAGGCTCTCAAGACCAAGATCGTCCTTCAGGTGCGCGGAAGATTTGATCTTTTCCTCATCAATTTCAAACTCCTCAACCAAAAAGTTCTTGATGATACCGGCGATTTCTTCTTTGTTCATGATGTTCAGGTAAATGCTATATTATTTGAATTTTTTCAAAATTAATGTGGAATTTGTGCCTCCAAAACCAAACGAATTGGAGAGTACGGAATTTATTTCATGAGGTGTGGCTTTGTTAACAATATTGAGATTGGCTGAAAACTCATCGGGTTCCTCAAAATTAATGTTAGGGGCGGCAAATGAGTTTTGCATCATAATAATGGAATAAACCACTTCGCTGGCACCTGCCATCCAGAGTTCATGACCGGTCATTGATTTGGTGGACGACACCAGGGGTTTGTGTTTACCGAATACCTGGTGAATCGCCTTGGCTTCGTTTTGGTCACCAATGGGTGTTGAAGTAGCATGGGCGTTGATGTAATCAATTTCAGCAGGTGTAATTTTTGCATCGCCGAGGGCCATGACGATGGAACGGCTGGGGCCATCAACATCAGGTACGGAAATGTGTTTTCCGTCGGATGAAAAGCCATAGCCGATCACTTCTGCAAGAATTGGGGCCCCTCTTTTTATGGCATGATCAAGGCTTTCGAGTATTACAGTGGCTGCTCCCCCGCTGGGTACCAAGCCATCCCTGTTTTTATCGAAAGGTTTGGAAGCTTTTGCAGGGTTATTTTCCTGTTTCGAAAAAGCGTTTAAAGCGTCAAAGCTGCCCACACAAAATAAGTTGACTTCCTGAGCACCACCACAGATAATCATGTCCTGGTATCCGTGCCGGATCGTATGAAATCCCATGCCGATAGCATGAGAGCCGCTGGCACAGGCTCCACTAAGCGTAAAATTTACACCACGCAGGCGGAAAATAACAGACAGGTTCATGGTAACCGATGAATTCATCGACTGAAAAACAGCACCTGAACCCACCAGGGTGGTGTCTCTTTTTTCACGAATGATATCGGCACTTTGAATTACAGAAGGCGTTGAGCTGTCGTTACCGAAAATGATGCCCACTTCATGCTTGTCAAAGTAATCCTCGCTGAGGTTGGCAGTTTTTAATGCTTCTGATGTGGACATATAGGCATATTCGGCCTGATCGGGCATGCATACTCTTGAACGCCTGTCCAGAATGCCTTTGAGGTTCGGGCGTTCCAGTTTTCCGGTCAGGCCCGACTGATATCCATACGATTTGCGTTCTTCATCCAGCACAATTCCCGATTTTCCCTCAAATAATGAGTTCTTTACTTCTTCGAGATTTTTTCCGATGGAAGAGTAAATGCCAATGCCGGTAATTACAACCCTGTTCATGTTTATTAAGAAACTATTTTAAGTATACAAACCACCGTTAACCGAAATTACCTCTCCGGTTATGTAAGAAGCCTTTTCGGATGCCAGAAAGCATACTGCTTCAGCTACTTCTTCGGGAGTTCCAAAACGGTTTAACGGTATCAGATTTTTCAATTCATCTTCATTCAAATCTTTGGTCATATCGGTTTTAATGAAACCGGGTGCCACAGCGTTAACAGTTACCTTTTTTTTGCCGATTTCCTGGGCAAGGGCCTTGGTTGCACCAATAACACCTGCTTTTGCGGCAGAATAATTCACCTGTCCCGGCAATCCCTTCAAACCCGAAAGCGACACAATATTTACAATCCTGCCATATTTCTTTACCAGCATATTCTTCAGCAAAAAACGCGTAGCATAAAA
>CAYTNC010000099.1:0-8630 GCA_964438935.1 uncultured Bacteroidales bacterium | reverse complement strand
CCCTGAAGCAAATGCGTGCTGCAAGAATCTGGTTTACCTATAAGCTTTATAATGTTGCCGGTGAACTGGTAAATGAAGCGGAAACTGAGCTGGCCTTTGTTCAGCGGAATACATGGAAGCCCTGTGTGGTACCTGATTTTGTAGTTGACGCCGTTAAGGCGCATCAGGCAGGCGAAATGTTGCATGCCTGATTGGTATCAAGAATACGCATAAATACCCATTCACTTTTGGTAAAATACTCGATGGGTTAGAAGTAGTTACTTTTTACATTTGTTAGTTTATTAACAACAGTTGCACATGATGAGTAAGCTTGTTGATCAACTCAAATCCGATTTCCGGATGATTGAAGGATTAAAGGCCTGTATCAACTGCGGTACTTGCACTGCCATTTGTCCCGCTGCGGGCGTGAGCGACTACGATCCGCGGGTGGTGGTGGATACAGTGCAGGAATATAACGAGGCATCTTTGATTGATCTATTAAAGTCTGAGACAATCTGGAAATGCGGAGAATGCCTGTCGTGTAAAACCAGATGCCCCAGGGAGAATGTTCCCGGATATGTGATTCAGGCTTTGCGTTCATTGTCTATTGAGACAGGTTATTTCATGGAGAGTGAGCAAGGCCGGAAACAACTGGCGCTGAAACGTACCGTTGGGGATCATATCTTGCAATACGGCTACTGCGTTTATGTGGATGAGGTAAACACGGAAATGTTCCCCGAGCAGGGCCCGATTTGGGATTGGCTAAAGGATAATAAAGAGCAGGTGCTGGAGCGTTTGGGTACCAGTTATGGCAAGGAACAAAGCGGATCGCTCAGGAAAATTCCAGAAGAATCCATTCGCAATCTGAAAAAGATTTTCGATGAAACCGGAGCTACTTCACGATTCGAGAAAATTGAGGAATGTGCAAGACAATATGCTGAAAAGGAGGGAATCCAATTTGATGGCAGCAGGGAATGTGAGTATTTCAGGAAAATGTATGAAGATTAAAGACTGATTCATGAGACCACTGATTAAAAACAAAAACTGGCAGGCATATCAGAAGGATATTGCCGATGACCATTATTATTTTGCGCGCAGTTGTATACGCCAGAATGTTTTTCCGGCAGCAGAGGATGTGTTTCTGAAAATATTGCGCAATGAGCTTGGTAAAGACATCTTTGATGATGAGAAACAAACATCATGCAGCGGAATTGCCTATCATTCGGGCCTGGTACCGTTTGAAACCACAATGACTGTTGTGGCACACCAGTTTGCCCTGATGAATGAGGCAGGTTATGAGAATTTTGTGTGTTCGTGTGTTACCTCGTTTGGAATTTATTCTGAAGTACTTGAAACCTGGGCCTTTTTTACCGATACATTGCAAAGAACCCGCGAAGCATTAAAGAGATCAACGGGAAAAACTTTTGAAATACCTAAAAACCTGGTTCATGCCAGTGATGTTATTTTTAAATTCCGTGAAGAAATTGCTGCCAAAGCTAAATATCGGCTTGTAAATGCAAATACCGGCGAACCGCTGAAGGTGGTGGATCATATAGGTTGTCACTATGCGAAGATTTTCCCTGAAAAGGGAATCGGCGGAGCCGAATATCCATATGTGCTGGCTGGTTTAATTGATGAATGGGGTGGTGAACAGGTAGATTATCCCGAACGCCGGCATTGTTGTGGCTTTGGCTTCCGGCAATACCTGCTCAAATCCAACAGGGGCTATTCTGTGGCCAATTCCAAGAAAAAGTTCGACTCAATGAAACCCTACCAACCCGACCTGATCATTGCCAATTGTCCCGGTTGCACATTCTTTCTGGATCGCTGGCAATATACCATTGCTGAAATGGAGGGACAAACATACGGGTCGAATGGTTATGGAATACCGGTATTGACTTACGAGGAGCTTGCCGGTTTGATGCTTGGCTATGACCCGTGGGATATGGGATTGCAATTGCATCAGGTGACAGTAGAACCCTTGCTCAATAAGCTGGGTGTTGCCTATGATCCCGCTGAGAAATACAAAGGTCCTAATCATTCCGATTTGGGCAAGCCAGCCATGCCTGAAGTTCTAAAATGTTGCTGATACCATGCAGGTATTAACACTTATAGAAAACCTGGTTTACCAGAAAGACCTTGTGGCAGAGCATGGTCTTTCGTTTTATTTCGAAGGCAATCATAAGAAAATTTTGTTTGATGCCGGCCAGACCGGCAGTTTTATTCACAATGCCGCGGTATTGGGTATTGACCTCACGGCAGTTGATGCAGTGGTAATCAGTCACGGTCATTATGACCATACAGGTGGATTGTATTCTTTTTTAAAGATCAACAGGAAAGCCAAAGTATATATTAAAAAGGAGGCCTTTCAGCCCAAATACCACGGGCCGGAGAAATTTATCGGGGTAGCTTATGATCCGGTTCTGGACAACCGCATTGAATATGTTCAGGAACAAACTGAAATCGATGACGGTGTTTATATTATGCCTGATATACCGGTCAGGTTTCCTGAAGATACCCATTACGGACATTTACAGGTTAAAATTGGCGATAAGCTGGTTGAAGACAGCTTTGAGGATGAGTTGTACCTGGCAGTCACACAAAACAGGCAATTGTCGGTTATCAGTAGTTGTTCACACAGAGGCATTATCAACATCATGGCAGATGCAAGAGAACATTTCCCCATGCCGGTAGATACAATACTGGGCGGCTTTCATATCAGGGCAAGCCAGGATAATAAGCTGGAGGCCCTAGTGAAATATTTCAATGAAATATCACCTGTGGCAATCGGTGTTTGTCATTGCAGCGGCGTTGAAAAGTTCGCCTGGCTTCAAAGGCATTTGGGCAACAAGGTGTTTTATAATCACACCGGGAAAACTGTTGACATAAATACATGAAGGATTATTATTTTTGCACAAAATAATCCGGAAGATGAAAGAAAGAAAGATTGCCATTCCCACAAACGGAAATCAGGTGGATGATCATTTTGGCCACTGCGCCATGTATACAGTTGTAACTGCTGATGAAAACCACAACATCATCAATAAAGAAATCATTCCTTCACCCCAGGGCTGCGGATGCAAATCTAATATTGCCACGGTTTTTCAACAAATGGGAGTTACCACCATGCTGGCAGGTGGCATTGGCGAGGGTGCCATCAATGTGCTCAGCAGGCATGGTATTCAGGTAATCAGGGGCTGCTCGGGAGATGTGGATCAGCTGGCTGTGAATTACCTGAAAGGGTCACTGATTGATTCAGGCATATCCTGTTCGCATCACGAACATCATGGCGAGGGGCATTCGTGCAACCATTAATTTTCTGCTCTTAATGACCACCATTTGTATCATTCGTCATGGAGAAACCGACTGGAATTCATCGGGCAGGTTGCAGGGTTGTGAAGATATTGAACTGAATGATCAGGGGAAGTTGCAGGCAGCCAGTCTGGCAGCTTATCTGAGTAAGCAGCAATGGGATGTGATCATTTCCAGTCCTTTAAAACGAGCTTATGAAACTGCCCGGATCATTGCTTCTCATCTTTCATTGCCTGAAATCCAGAAAATGGAAGGGTTGAGAGAACGTGACTATGGTGCGGCTTCAGGCTTATTACCCGATGAACGACATAACCGTTTTCCGGATGGAATCATTCCCGGCCAGGAAGAATTTGAACATCTTCGTGAAAGGGCAATACGTGCGCTTGATGAAATCGCAGAACAACACCCAGGCAAAAGGATTATTGTGGTTTCACACGGTGCATTTACCAATTCCATTTTATATACGATTTCAGGAGGTGAATTCGGAAGTTTCAAAACGCGGTTGATAAACGGATGCCTGAACCTGATTGTGAGAAGTAACAACAAGTGGTCGGTTGCGTATTATAACAAAACAGTTGAAGAATTAACCTGAATCTGGCTTATGTATCGCAAAGTATTCAATTTCGCTGTAACCATACTCTCCATACTCACTGTTAACCTGATTACCACATTCTTCACCGATAAGCTGATCAGTTATAAATGGGAAGTGAAACCGCTTCGTTTTACACTGATTTCCATGGGCATCATCACCATTGTATTTTACCCGCTTTTTCTCAAGTTCGAAGACTGGCTGAACACTTTCTCAAAAAGGTTTATAAAAGCCGGACACAGCCTGGCAGGCAAATACCTGGGACTTCTACTGATGTTTGTGGTAGGACTGCTGGTGCTGACCTATTTTTATGCCAAACAGTGGTATCACATTAATATTTTCAGGATGATCTTAGAAGGAAGCTTTCTTAAAGCTTTCTAATAAAAACCGACATTAATTTTTACCTTTCAATAGGTAAGATTATATTTGCAAAACGATTGAACAATTGTTCATATAATATATTATGAAGAAACGAGCTTCTGATAAGAGCCTGCTAAACAGTGTAGAAAAAGCAAAGGTGATTTCAGTAAAGAAAAAAATGAAAACTGAGAAATGTTTTCATTACCTGGCTGAAACATTTAAAGCCATGAGTGATCCCACCCGCGCAAAAATAATTTATGCCCTTTGCCAGGAAGATGAATTGTGTGTCAGTGATCTTTCGAACATCATCGAAACAACTAACTCTGCCATTTCGCACCAGTTGAAAACATTGAGGAACATGAAGCTGGTGAAATACAACAAAGTAGGTAAGAGGGCATTTTATTCGCTGGATGATCAGCATATTAACAATCTCTTCGCAGAAGGATTAAGGCATGTAGAAGAGAAGTAGTTTTTTTTTGCTAATAGTTGAATAGGTGTTCACATATTTATATATTAATTCACATGATTGCTGAAAAAGGAAACCGGCTGTTATCTGAGATGAGAATTGGTGATACAGGTTTCGTTGTTGAGGTGGCCGGGGGTAAGAGGGCAACAAAAAGACTGGCAGATCTTGGTTTGATTCCGGGAACACTGGTAAGAGTAGTCCAAAAGACTTTTTTCTCGGGGCCCATGCAGATTGAGGTTTGCGGTTCAAAATTTGCCATTGGAAAGGGATTGGCACATAAAATTGTTATGGATGTCAATAACTGAAAATAATCATATTACAATTGTACTTGCGGGCCAGGGAAATGCAGGGAAGTCCTCCTTGTTTAATAATTTAACCGGTCTGCACCAGCATATTGGCAACTGGGCGGGTAAAACAATTGAAAAACGTGAGGGTACTCTTTTTTACAAAGGTTATACTATTGATGTGCTTGATTTACCGGGTATTTATTCATTAACTACCTATTCAGTTGAGGAGGTTATTTCCCGTGAGTTTATTACGCACCATCATCCCGATTGTGTGGTCAACGTGGTTGATTCTACAAACTTGGAGAGAAGCCTTATTTTTACACTTCAATTGCTGGAGCTGGAATGCCCTCTGGTTTTGGCTTTGAACATGAGCGACCTGGCGAAGAAGCGAGGCATACACATTGAGTTTAAAAAGTTGCAGAACCTGTTTAACATCCCTGTTGTGCCAACCGTTGCATCGCGCGGTTACGGAATAACCAATCTCATTGACGAGGTTCTTAAAACCAAGGACAGGCGGGCAAGTCAGATAGTCCACAAGTACGGGAAAGAAATTGAAAATTGCATCGGGCAATTGACTGCGCTGATCCGGGGTGATGAATTTTCTTACCCTGCAAGATGGATAGCCATTAAACTGCTTGAAAAGGACAAAGACATTACCAAACTGGCAGGTGATCAGCAGCCTGAAATCATGGAAAAGGTAAAAGAACTCTGCGACCATCTTGAAGATATTCACGGACATGATTCCTCCCTTGTAATTGCTGATGAAAGAAGTCACCTGGCCTATCAGATAACCCGGGAAATAGAAACAATCCTGGCCGGTAAAAAAACAAGTCTGAATGACAAGTTAGATGCCATCACCATGGATAAGGTTACCGGATACGTGGTTATGGTGCTCATTATGGGAGGAATGTTTTTTACTGTTTTCACCTTTGGAAACTGGCTTTCCGGATTATTTGATTCACTTTTCACAAAGTTACATGGCTGGTGGAATACGGTGGTTGGAGTATCATCGCTGGCTTCATTAGGTTGGGCTGCAATTGAAAGTGTTCTGGCTCTTGTTCAGATTGCTTTTCCATACATTTTGCCATTCTACATTATATTGCATATCCTGGAGGACTGGGGTTATATTGCCCGTATTTCTTTTTTGATGGATCATCTGATGCATAAAATGGGAATTCATGGTAAGGCCTGCATTTCTTTCATAATTGGTTTGGGATGCAATGTGCCTGGTTGCCTCTCATGTCGCATCATGGAGTCGAGGCGCGAAAGATTCATTACAGCAGTGCTGGTTACGCTTGTCCCCTGCTCGGCTGTGTCTGTAATTGTTTTCGGCTTGGTGGGCAAATATGTCGGACTTCTTTGGGCACTTGGCTTATATGTTTTTGCCATGATCCTGATTTTTATAGTGGGCAGGATTTCATCCAAATTGTTGCTTGGAGAACCTGTTGAGTTGATCATGCCCATGCCCGACTATAAGGCACCGCAGATGAAAACAGTTTTTTCGCAAACCTGGGATTCACTGAAGGAATTTGTTTATATCGCAGCTCCAGTCGTAATCATATCGGGTGTTGTTATCCATGCCATTGATCTGGCTGGCTGGATGCCGGCGATTTCCTCCTTCTTAAGTCCGGTAACGGTTCACTGGCTTGGATTACCCGCAGTGACTGGAATTCTGCTGATTTTTGGCGTATTACGTAAGGAACTCATACTGGTTATGCTGGCTGCCTACCTGGGTACCACTCACTTTGCCGATGTGCTCAGTCCGCAGCAGATGATCACCCTGGCCGTAGTGAGTATGTTTTATGTGCCTTGCATTGCCACCATTTCTGTTTTGTGGAAAGAATATGGCTGGAAGAAGGCACTGGTAGTATGCGCTATTGAAATTGTCTTTGCCATTTTGTTAGCCGGACTAGTTTACAGGTTGCTTCATTTTGTGTTCTAAATTCCTGATCGCATGATTCGCTTGTGTTTCAGGGCGTCTTACCCATATGATCTGAATGGTAGAACTTTCACAGGTCATTACCGTGATGCAATTTTGTAGCGGCTTTGCTGTGTGAGCACACGGCCAAACATATCGGTTACCTTTACTTCAATGATGTGTTCTCCTGGCGGTAGCTTTGTGGGGATTCCTGTGCGCCACAAATGGTTGCAAAATAAAGGGCTCGATGGTCTGCTGCCTGGAAGCAACGTCTCAGTATAATCCCATTCATGCAACAGGTGCAGGTAAGCCGGGTCGTAATCATTTGTAAATTGCATGACCTTCCAGGGACCGCTGTCAATCCTGCAATACAACGTATCGGTAGCGCTTCCCATATAGTAGTTGGCATAAATTCCGGCGCTGGTCGACCGGTTTTGTTCGACCACTTTGGGCGCAAAGATGCCGATGCGGTAATCGGGCGACTGGCCGGCCACCTTGTAGTCAATGGTATACTGATTGCCGTTGATATTCAAAAAGGCATAGCCTTTGGGTGTGCCATCGCGCATGGTGGAGGCGGGAATGCCTTTGGCATCGAGCTTTCCGCTATACCAACTACCGCATGCTGCACCCACGTTGTAGTGGTGATGTCTTTGCTCCTGAGGCCATCCATCTTTTGCAGTGAAAAAGTCCTGGCTCTGAAAATGGGTGTGGGCTGAAAGGGTGAGCGTATGCGGATATTCCCTGAGCAATTCAAATAGTTCCAGCCGGTCTTCGTCATTGAACGGATCACCGCCTTCAAGCTCGCTGATGGGTATGTGAAAAGCCAGAATCACCAGGTGGTCTTTGGGCACCAGGCTGAGATCGTTTTTGATGAATTCCAGCTGATCGTTGCGGAATCCACCCCAAAAGCCTTTCCCGTCGCGCGGATCGGGATAAAGAATGTCGTCAAGTACAATGAAATGTGCTTTCCCATGGTTGAAAGAATAGGTGGCCGGTCCGAAGCTTCTTTCAAAGGCCTCATCAGAAAGGCTGTCGGCTTTGGTATCGTAATTTTCATCGTGATTGCCCAAAACATTGTGCCAGGGGATGCCGATGTCTATTACAGCCTCAATGTAGTTTTTGTGCAAATCAAAGTTGTCGCCTGCCAGGTCGCCCAGGGTAATGCCGAAATCGACCCCCTGAACTCCGGTCAACTCCGATATAACGCCTTTGTGAAAGCAGTCTACTTCCTTCACAGAATAGGGCTGCGGATCACCAAATACCAAAATCCGGAAACTGTTTTTTAATGCTGAAGGAATTAGTGGAAAATCAACAGAACGGGGCAGGGGACCTGTTGGTAGAACACCCGCATTTCCAGGTTCGGGTGATCCTTTGGGCTTGTGATTGTAATAAAACAACGGTTGGTTGTTTTCATTAACCGGTACATCGTAGCTGGTAGGTTTGATTATAAAAATAATGTTGTCGTTGGCTATCGGAAGCGTGTATTCTCCTTTGGCATTGGTAAGTACAATTTCTTTCCCATTTGAAACCGGAACCTGGGCAATGCCCTTTTCTTTGCGGTCTTTGATGTTGTTTTGGTTGAGGTCTTCATATACGACTCCTTTGGCAATGGATTGAGCATTCATTACATCAAATGCTCCCGTCAGCAGCATGCCAATGATAAACAAAGCAAATCGGGCTCTCATTATTTTCAGTTTTCTAATAGGGGATAAACAGGTT
>CAYTNC010000098.1:0-8636 GCA_964438935.1 uncultured Bacteroidales bacterium | reverse complement strand
TCCGTCTGGTTGACGACCGCCGGGAGCATCAGGTGGAAGTAAAACTTTATCGGGAGAATGCATAAAAAAGGCTGACTAAAAAGTCAGAAAAGGAGCGTAGTCAAGAGACTACGCCTGCCTGGCAGCAGACAGGCTCAGCATTCAAAGCTGATATTCAGCACAATGCGCCAGGGTCGTCATTACGAGCAAAGCGAAGCAATCTGCTAATATACAGATAGATTAACTTCGTTGAGCTCCGCTTCGCTCCGGTTGCTTCAACCGTACATCCTTACAATGACGGCTTCGATTATCGACCTTTTTATACAACCTCTTTTAACCTCAAATGCTTAATAGTAGTAAGACAAACTAATATTTATAATTTTCGTATATAGTACATTTACCTTACAAAACCGTCTAGTGAAATTTTTAATATCCAAAAGCAAATATCTTTTTATTAGTATAAATCAATACAATTATGAAAAAATTATTTTTAAGTCTGCTAGCGTTGTCAATCCTTGTAACCGGTTGCAAAAAAGATGATGATGGAGAAACAAAACCGGCAATTGAGTATTTAACTGCTCATAATTGGGAGTTTGTATCTATTACAATCAGTCCGGCATACGATTGGTTCCATACAGGTACTGAAATAACAGATATTTTAGCGCCACTTGATGATTGTGATAAAGATGATCTTACTGAATTCAACTCCGATGGAAACTATTATACGGTCTTTTCTGGAATTAATTGTAGTGAAGACGAACCGGAAAGAGATCTGGAGGGGGAATATTCTGTTTCAGAAGATGGAAAACAACTTACAAGAGAAGATTTTATCACAGCTTCAGTTATTAAGGAAATTTCTGATACTAAGTTGATGCTTGAGACTTCTTTTACCGAAAATAGTGTAAAATATACTCTTAAAGAGGTATACAATGCTAAATAGGTAGAGAAAGCTGCTAAGCCCCCTTCTTTGCGCCTGCAAAAAGCATAATTCCTCCTACCAGCATGATCCCTACACCAACATAAGGTGGCCATTTGACACGGTGTGAGTCTGACCGGGTGATTTTGAACTTACCCATATCTACCACCTCCTTTTTGGTAAAAAACCTGAATCCGGTAAAAACAGTTAGTAATAAACCAATAATGATTATTGTAATTGCTATCTTTTTCATAGGTGTGTTTATTTTTTGTTTCTTATTGTTTGAATTAGCTGGTAAGCGTAAATCAGACTGGTTTCTTTCTTTTCAGAATACGTTGAAATAAATATCTGCCAAATGAGTTGATGACTTCAGTGTTTTTGGCAATAACATTTGTTAACCCAAACTGCATAACAGCACCAAATAGCTTTCTGTACCTGCCAACTGATGCCCCAATAATCAATCTCTTTGAAAAATAACCGGTAGCCAGGCCCAGGGCAGTGCCAATAATATTATCAACCAAATGGGGCGATGAGGTTATATCGTTCAGGGTGGTTTTGACCAGGTTTACAGGTTTTAAATGCTCATATGCAGTAAAGAATTCACCTTTCAATTGCTGCAATTTATCTGCCTGTTCGGCTTCCAATAAGTCAATGGCCTTTTTAAGTTTGTCGGTTGAAGACATGTTTTCCATGCGATATCATTTAGAGCTTGTCAATATAGATAGTAAAATGCTTAACTGATCACGTGTCTGTTCAGAGAGTTCCATTTGCAAGGCTTGCGAAGTCCGAAAATGCGGAGTTTACTATTCGTAAATGAGCAATTTTCGGACAAGCGTAACGCGGCAAATGGGACTTTATGCACAGACACTATTTAAGCAACTGTTTATTAAAGTAGTCGCAGAGAACTTTCTTAATCCGTTTCCCCAGAAAAAAATGTAAAACAACTGCTGAAATTCCATAAAAAGCAGTTACAATAAAAAAACCAAAGAAGATTTTGCCCAGAATTTCTCCAAGCCAGAAAGCTATTCCCAAATTGAAGAAAAGCATAAATGACGCAACCAAAACAAAGACAAACGCATGAGGTACCACCGTGGATATAACATCTGATGTTTTGTCAAGTGCTTTAAGTTTTGCTAATTCTATGCTGGTTTTACCGTAATCAAATGCTCTTTCCAGCAATGACTCAATCATCTTAGCATTGTCTTCCATGGCTTCGGTTTTCATGCCATTTAACTTTTAGCAGCTTTTACATCTTTTCCAAAATCTTCTGATTTCACTTTACTCTTTTCGGCATACTCGTTAACATTTTCCTTTACCTCCTCAAATTTTTCATTGATGTTGTCAAGAAATGAATTGAACTTTTCTTTCAATGTGTCTGCATAGTCCTCTCCCTTTTTGGCAATCTTTTTACGGGTATCCGAGCCTTTTTCAGGGGCAAACAAAATACCAAACAGTGCACCGGCAGTAACACCAGCTAATACGCCTAATAATACTTTTCCTGAACTCATGTGTTTCCTTTTTTATGATGGTTTATAAATACAAAACAATACAGAATGGAAGAAGACCTGAAAGACTTAATACCAGTATAGCTCAGGCAAAAATCTCCCTATCAACCCACATATCATACACTTGCCCATTCTGTATGGTAGGCTTTCAGGTCTTTTGATAATTTTTCGCAAGCATGTTATTGCACAATTCTAAAGGACTTTTCTCCCCTGAATAACTCTGAAAAGCACGGCAATAATTGCAATTACAAGAAGAACGTGTATGAGACCTCCGGCATGTAAGCCAAGAAATCCGATTGCCCATGCAATAATCAGGACAACTGCGATGATGTAAATAAGATTTCCCATGATGTTGTGAGTATTAATTTGAGTAATTGATTTTCCGGATAACATTTATGAAATGTTGATGAAATATTTACCTTAACAAAGGTGCAACCCTTTATTCTGCCTACCGTTACACAATTCCGTGAATAAGTTACATTATTCACACATTGCCTGAAGAGTTGCGCTTATTTAAACTACAGTAAGCAGAAGACATGCTAAATATTATGGGATCAGAACGATATAGGTTATGATAATATTTTTCCAGTTTATCTAAAAAAAAATAAAATGTCGAATTTATTATTGATATCTTTACCAGATAATTTAATACATCATCAATGAATAATGGAATAGTAAAATTTTTTAATGAAGACAAAGGTTTTGGATTCATTAAAGACGCAAATTCAGTGAAAGAATACTTTGTACATTCATCAGGCCTTAAAGACAGTATTAAGGAAAACGATGAAGTGACGTTCGATATCGAGCAAGGTAAAAAAGGATTAAATGCCGTAAATGTTAAACTAGCTTAGTTTATCTATTATAGGACATTGAAAATTCTAAGCCTCACATATTTATGTGGGGCTTTTTTGTTTTATCAGGATATTGCTCATTCAGGCGGCAGCCTGAAACCATAGGACGGCCGGGGTTCAACCCATAGCCGTCAGGCTAAGACATCTGAACATGACAATATATCATCCATACCTACCGGACTGCTCAGTCGCCTGCCTGCCATCTGGAGGATAATTCCGGAGGAATTATATGTTTATAGCACTGTCTGTAAACATAGCACATACGACTCCGGCCGGAGTCGTACCCAGCACAAATACACAGGTTTCTATAAACATCTGACTCCTCCGGAGTCACTGGTTGGCATGGCTAAGCTCAGCGTAAACTGCAATGATAATGATGTCGTCATATGCAAATGAAAGAATAACAACAATATGTTTTCTTAGCCTGACGGTTATCAATTCAACCCCGGCCGAACAAAGGAACATTGGCTGAGCGGGGTTGAAAGTCAACTTGACGGCTGTGGTATCATAAATAATACAATATATTTGTTTTATGATAAAATATCTATTACATTTACATGAAAGAATCATATAGGATACTTTGAATAAGATGACAAACGAAGAAATTATTAAAATAGTAAAGGAGAGAAAAGATGTTCTTGGAATAAATCAGGAGTATCTGGCAGCGCTTTCCGAGGTGGGTATTGCAACAGTAAAGCGTTTAGAAAGCGGTAAAGGAAATATAACTGTGAATAACCTGCAAAAGATTGCTGATATATTAGGCCTTGAAATAAAACTCGAACTAAAAAAAGCGACTAAATGAGAAATGCTGAAGTCTATCGGAATGGAGTTTTAGCTGGCATGTTAACCGAAACAGATAAGGGTTCGTATGTTTTTTTATACGATGATGCCTATTTTAATGACAATACAACACCTGGCATAAGCTTAACGCTGCCAAAAAAACAAAAGGAATACACTGCTGAGTGTTTATTTCCTTTTTTCTATAATATGTTATCCGAGGGAACTAACAGGGAAGTTCAGGCAAAACAGTTGAAAATTGATGAACATGATTTTTTTGGTCTGTTATTGGCAATAGCCGGGTACGACACTCCTGGAGCAATAACCGTGAGGCAAATTAATTAGGGAAGTGCCATGACTATTAAAAATTGTCCCGGGTTATTATTGGAGGGTTTTTCTGCATATAGCCCACTTTTTCTGCGCAGGATGTTTGATGGACGGAAAGTGAGTCCTGTTTTACCTTACAGTGCTCCGGAAGCAGACGAAGAAGACCAAAACAAATTCATGCAAAACAGGAAAAGAATTTCTATTTCAGGTGTACAGGAAAAATACTCAGTTATACTTGACAAAAACAAACTGCGATTGACAGAAGAAAAGGAAAAGGGAACTTACATTCTGAAACCCAAACCACATGGATTGAAAAAAACTACTCTGGCAGCTGCTAATGAACATTTAACAATGCAAATTGCCAATCAGATTTATAAAATTTCCACAGCAGAAAACGGATTGGTTTTTTTTAAAAATGACGAACCGGCATACCTTACAAAGCGGTTTGACTTTGGGGCTAATGGTGCTAAATTAGGAAAGGAGGACTTTGCTTCATTGGCTGGCAAAACTGAGGAAAATGCGGGACAGAACTTTAAATATAATTATTCCTATGAGGGAATAGCTGACCTCATTAAGGAATATGTCGGAGCCTGGAAGATTGAAATGGAGAAATTTTACAGTTTGGTTGTTTTCAATTTTTTATTTTCAAATGGAGATGCTCATTTAAAGAATTTCTCGCTATTGGAAACAAGAAATGGCGATTATGTCTTAAGTCCGGCCTACGATTTAATGGATACTCGTATTCACGTCGATGAAGAAGGATTCTTTGCATTGAACGATGAATTATTTAAAGAATGGTATTGGTCAACTTGCCGGATAAATAATACGCCGCATCATCCCTGTAAAGAAGATTTTATTGCATTCGGGGAAAAAATAGGCATTAATAAGAACAGAGTAAACAAATTATTGGAACCTTTTTTGAATAAACAACCAAGTGTTGAAAATTTGGTCCGAAGATCATTTCTTGACGAAGAAACAATGACTCAATATGTAAATCATTACAATGAACGATTAGGCATGTTAAACTTAGTTTAAGTTATTCATTTTTATGTGTCATCAAATGTTATTTAGTTGACTATAATGGTATAAAAGTAGCCCGAAACTGTGTAAATTTGATTGAACAGGATCAGCATGATCAGGACTTTGCCATAAGTGATCTTAGGGCGACAAGGCCATGTTTTTCTCAGGTGGTTCACAAAAAATTAAAAATTATGAAAAGACGTCAGTTTTTAGGTAGTCTGATTGCCACCGGAGGCGGACTGGCAATTGCCTCAGGCTTTCCATCCGTATTAAATGCAGCCTCTTTTCGAAAAGGCAAAGGCAAATTGGGCGTGGCCCTTGTTGGCCTGGGGAATTATTCGGCCGGACAGTTGGCGCCAGCGCTTCAGCAAACGGAACATTGCTACCTGGCCGGAATAGTAACCGGCACACCCGAAAAGGAAAAACAATGGGCTGAAAAATACAATATTCCTGTGGGCAATATCTACAACTACAATAATTTTGACAGTATAGCCAAAAATAAGGACATTGATATTGTATATGTTGTTCTGCCCAACAGCATGCATGCTGAATACACCATACGGGCGGCGCGGGCCGGCAAGCATGTAATTTGCGAAAAGCCCATGGCCACAAATGTAGAAGATTGTCAGAAGATGATAGATGCCTGCAACAAGGCCGGTAAAAAGCTTTCCATTGGTTACAGGCTGTATTTCGATCCGTTTCACAAAAAAATGATGGAATTGGGTCAAAAACAAGTATACGGTAAACTTACGCAACTCTCCGGTGGGTTTGCATTTTTTCTCAGGGATCCTAAGGCATGGCGTTTGAATAAGGCGCTTTCCGGCGGCGGACCATTGCTTGATCTGGGCATATACTGTATTCAGGGTTCCCTCTATACCGCCGGAGAACTTCCTGTAAGCTTAACGGCAAAAAATATCACCAAAAATAAAGACTTTTTCACGCAGGTGGATGGCTCAATGGAATGGGAGATGATGTTCCCTTCAGGCTACTCCAGTAAATGCTTTACAAGTTACGAGGATAGGGCCAATCTTCTTAAAGCTGAAGCGGAGAATGGCACATTCGAGCTGTCTTCGGCATTCTCGTATGGAGGAATTCAGGGAAAAACACCCGAAGGTTCCATGAACCTGGTTGCTGTTAACCAGCAGGCGCTTCAGATGGATGATTTTGCTTTGTGTGTCAAGCAGGATAGGGCCACCATAGTGCCGGGTGAACTGGGCATGAGGGATGTATATCTCATTGAAAAAATATACAAAGCCGCTGAAACTGGCAGGCCTGTTATGCTACAAGATATACCCCGGTTTTTGTAAGGGGTATGCAACGGCCGAGGTAGAACCTTGATCGAATGGTGCAGGTTTGTAATAAGTGGGAGATAATAAAAGAAATAAGTAATTTTAGTGGATGCCTGAACAGGTTCTTTATTAAACTTTCTAATAACCGTGAAATGACTAAAACCATCCCGCTTAAACGAGACACCTTATCATCAAATTATGCGGCTCACGATCATTACGACCTGATCATCATCGGAGCAGGGTTGAGCGGATTGTCATCCGGACTGATGTGGCTGAAAAATACCACAGGGATGAAAACCCTGATTGTGGAAAAGAACAGCTACCCGGGGGGATACAGCACAGCTTATGAAAAAGAGGGATATGTTTTTGAAACCTCCCAGCTGTTTCCTGATATTATTGACATCCTCAACTATCTTGAGATTGAAATACCCCTGAAGCGCTATGAGAAAAACTTCATGCGCCGGCTGGTGGTTGACGGCGACCGCGTGGAACAATACCTGATTCCTGCCGGATCTGAAAATTTTACCAGGTATCTCACGGAAACCTTTCCCGCTGATGCTGAAAAAATAGTAGCCCTGATGCGCTATTCTGTGGACCTGTTTAAACAGGTAAGAAAACTGAAAGTGAATGCCACACTGAAAGATACCCTGGCAGCTCCTTTTAAAGCCCCAAAAGTAATTGCCAACCTGAATCGCACCTATTCCGGGTTACTCGACAAATTCGGCATTACCAATCCCAGGTTGCGGGAGGTAATGGAAACATTCACTTCGTTTTCGGGCGTTCCGTCGGACCGTGCATCTGCCATTTTTGCCACCGGTGCAATGCTCTCATCCATGACCCGGTGTTTTCGTCCTTTCGGGTTCTTCGATGAGTTTCCTGCAAAACTCGCCGGAAAATTTCAGTCTTTGGGAGGTGAAATGCTTTTTAATGCCGGGGTTGAGAAGATTGAGGTGGAACATGGTGCTGTTTCGGGAGTGAGAATTAAGGGCCAACCAACCCTGATACGCGCTGACAAGGTTATTACCACAGTGGATCCGATGCTGGCCATGCGCCATTTGGTGGGCGATGCCCATCTGCCGGAGAAATACATCAGACAACTGGAACATACCATCATGTCACCTTCGTCTTTCAATGTTGCACTGGGACTTGATGACCGCATTGACCTGGAAAAACTGGATCTCGATTATCCCTATAACGTGGTTTCTACCGGACTGGGAACAGCTGAGAAACTGTTTGATGCCTTTTTATCCGGAAATCATGGATTTTCAAAAGAATGCTTTCATGCGGCGGTTATCTGTCCCTCGCTTACCACAAAAGCCAAAAACACCGTTACCATCCGCAGCTCACCCTGGGCTCTGAACGGATGGAAAGAGCTGCGCGAAAACAACTATGAAAAATACAAGGCTGAAAAAGAAAAATGGGCCGACTTCCTGATTGATATTGCAGAGAAGTATTTTATACCCGATCTGCGAAAACACATTGTGGTTAAGGATATCGCCACACCGGCAACCTATGCACGTTATTCCGGTTCGCCTACGGGGAGCATTTATGATATGGCATCGCTGGTCACACAGTTCGGGCCAAAACGCCTGCCCATGAAAACGCCTGTTAAAAACCTCTATCAGCCGAAATTTGCGCACGGCCTATACGGTACCATGATGAATGGTGTACAGGTGGTTGATTTGTTGCTCGACCGGAAATTTAACCATGGGAATTCGCTGTTCATTCCTGATAAATAATAAGAGAGCTGTGTAAAAAGTGCATTTTTTAGACGTAGTTGCGAACCATTGCCGTCAACATAAGGATAAGCATTGACATCAATATCATAGCAGCTAACGCTGAGCATAGCGCTGTCCCCTGCCTACCGGCAGGCAGGCCCGCTGGCGGCATAGCCGTCAAGCTAATGACTCATTTATCGTTAATAATGAAGGTGTTATAAGTTGTAAGATGTTTACTTACCATGATTAAACAT
>CAYTNC010000097.1:0-8785 GCA_964438935.1 uncultured Bacteroidales bacterium | reverse complement strand
TGGAAATGAACAATACTATATCACCTCGGCCGACTGGATGTCGAGAAACCTGGACCGACGCGTGGAAATTGCCTGTCCGATTTATGACAAAACAGTTCAACGTGAGATCAGAGCACTGATTGATCTGCAACTGAAAGATAATGTGAAGGCCCGGATTATCAATGCCGTTCAGGATAATGATTATGTGCATTCTGATGGATCCCGGAAGATCAGGTCGCAGGTTGAAATATATGAATACTACCAGGATTTGTTGCGCAAAGAAAATTATTGAAAGGAAATCGAAATGGATTATAAGGGTTTATGTGACGAAGTAATTGGAATTGCCGTTGAAGCCGGCCAATACATCATGGAGCGGATGACCGGATTTTCCATGGACCAGGTAGAGGTTAAAGGGAAAAATAACTTTGTTACCGAAGTGGATAAAGCTGCCGAGGGGATCATTGTTGAACGGCTCAGGAAACTTGTGAATGGTGCCGGGTTCATTGCAGAGGAAGGCACCGCGCAAAACCGCGGCGAAAAATACAACTGGATCATCGACCCGCTTGACGGTACCACCAATTTCATTCACCATGCACCTCCCGTGGCAGTGAGTATTGCACTTACCGAAAATGACCTGCCGGTGATAGGCGTTGTGTATGAAGTGTGGCTCAAGGAGGCATTTTATGCCTGGAAGGGTGGCGGAGCTTACCTGAACGGAAAAGAGATCAGGGTGTCGGATACGGCTGAAATGAAAGATGCACTCATAGCTGTAGGTTTTCCATACCATGGCGAACAGCGCAGAAGGGTATTCATCCAAAGCCTGGATCATTTTCTGCATGCCACACATGGTGTACGTCGACTGGGGTCGGCGGCAACCGATTTGGCCTACGTAGCCTGTGGCCGTTATGAAGGCTTTTACGAGTATAACCTGGCTCCCTGGGATGTTGCAGCCGGTGCGCTAATAATCACGGAAGCCGGCGGGAAGGTTTCTGATTTCAGCGGAAAAAACAACTTTCTGTTCGGAAAAGAAATATTGGCCTCCAACAACAGGGTATTTGCAGAATTTCTAAACGATGTGGCGCAATTTATGAAACCGTAACTTTTCAGAAATGGCATCAATCGGTTTTTACCTGTTATTTGGCTTTACCTGGATCATCTCACTCTTGCCTTTCTGGGTGCTTTACCGTATATCCGACCTGCTTTTTCTGGTGACATTTTATGTGATCCGTTACCGCAAGAAAACCGTGTTCAAAAACCTGAGGACTTCCTTTCCCGAAAAAACCGACGGTGAAATCAACCGCTTGGCCAGGGCATTTTACAGGCATTTTTGCGATTTCCTGGTTGAAATGCCCAAAAATGTCAGCCTTTCTGCAGAACAACTCAACAAACGGATGAAGTTTAATAATCCTGAAGTGTTCAGGGAACTTGAGGCAAGAAAGATTAATTTCGCGCTGGTATCGGCACATTATAACAACTGGGAGTGGCTGATTGCCCTGCCTGCCAAAATGAAACACCATTTTCTGGTAATCTACCGTCCGCTTAAGAATAAAGCTTTTGATAAGTTGTCTTACTATATCAGAAACCGGTATAAGCCGGTATTGATTCCCATGGAATCCATCTTCAGGGAGGCTGTCAAACACCGTTCAGCAGGCGATTTGTTTTCTGTTTGGTTTCTTGCCGATCAGCGTCCGCCAAGGAACAGCAGGTTCTGGACCAGGTTTCTCAATCATGATACAGCTTTTTTTGAGGGAGTGGAAAAAATTTCCCGCAAGTTGAACCTGGCTGTGGTTTTCATGGATGTTCAAAAAATAAAACGTGGCTATTACGAGGTAAATCTTAAGGTATTGTTTGAAAATGCGGCAGATGTTGCTGAAGATGCGGTAACGCTCGCCTGCATTAGGGAAATGGAGCATGAGATCGGGCAACATCCTGAGTTCTGGTTGTGGTCGCATAAACGTTTCAAACACACAAGGCCCGAAAACATCAAACTCATTGCTTCATGACCCGTATTGCAGTTGTCATTCTCAATTGGAACGGCAGGCATTACCTGCAACAATACCTCCCTTCGGTATGCAATTGCTCCGGCATGTCCGAAACTGAAATCATTGTAGCTGATAATGGATCTACAGATGATTCAGTACAGTTCATTAAATCGCATTTTCCTTCAGTCAGGCTGATCGAATTCAGCGAAAATCATGGTTTTGCCATGGGATATTGCAAGGCGCTGTCATTAATTGATTCAACCTATTATGTGCTGCTGAATTCCGATGTTGAAGTAACACCCGGATGGCTGGAACCCTTGTACCAGGTAATGGAAGATAACCCGGGAATCGGAGCGTGTATGCCCAAATTGCTGGCACATGATCAACCCGGTTATTTTGAATATGCAGGTGCTTCGGGCGGGTTTATCGACCGATTTGGGTACCCCTTCTGTCGTGGGCGGATTTTAAGTACGCTGGAAAAAGATGAAGGCCAGTACAATGATTTCAGTGAAGTATTTTGGGCCTCTGGTGCATGTATGTTTGTCAGGGCTTCGGCTTACCGCACAGCAGGTGGTCTCGACGGGGAGTTTTTTGCCCACATGGAGGAAATTGATCTGTGCTGGCGCATGCAAAGAACAGGCTTTACCGTTGCCGTGGTGCCCCAATCCAAAGTATTTCATGTGGGTGGCGGCACATTGCCCAATAACACACCCCGCAAACTTTACCTGAATTACCGGAATAACCTTTTCCTGCTGTTTAAAAACCTCCCGGTTTTCCAGTTGCTCCCGGTTATTCCTTTGCGAATGGTACTCGACGGCATGTCGGCCTTTGCATATCTGCTCAATGGCTCAGGTAGTTTTTTTGTAGCCGTGATAAGAGCACACCTGGCTTTTCAACGCCGTATACCACTGCTGATTCAAATGAGACGACAGCTCAAGGGAACCATCCGTACCGGTAAAATCATGGCCATCTACCCCGGAAGCATTGTATTCGATTATTTCATCAGACGCAAAAAGCTCTTTAGTCAGCTAGAGTGGCGATTCCGGAACAATCCTTCCAATTGAGCCCTGATTACAAGCGACATCGATAGGTCAACTACCCCGGGAAGAAAGTGGAACGAGCATTGAACCTTGCCCTGTATGGCCGGTGTTGATGCCTGGAAGTATATATCGGCCCGGCTGTAAAATGAGGCCTTGTACAAACCGTCTCCCGAAGTGATAAACTGGTTATCGCCGGAGTAAATGATTCCATGAATCCCGAAACTTTTGAAAAGAGCCTCTGCTTCGCCATAAAAGCCAATTGGAAAGCGGAAGTCGTAAACACCCCTGAGGCGGTCATAGGAACCCAGCACCCCGGCGTAAACAGTGAGCGAATCCAGTCCGGAAATACCCGTCAGATCAAGTCCGGGAGTAACAGCATATCCGGCATTATCCCTGATTCTTTCGTCGGGAGTGCGTTCCAAAGCATGGGCCAGGTGCGTCATTACAAAATGGTGCTGATACAGAAATATGCCTTTCTGATAATGACCTGAAAAGCCCAGCAGGAAAGTCTCTCTTTTTGTGGCTGACTGTCTGCTGGTCCAGTCGATCCATATGTTATGCCTGAAACGGGCCGTTTTGAAATCAATCAGTATGCCTTCAACAATGGGCCTGTAATACTGAAAGGTGTCGGTCATCAGTGCTATGGGCATGCTGATGTTCCCGTGGCGTGGGAAGGCCCCCAGGTATAACCCAAAATGATTGCGTTGGCCATGATAATAGGCAATTAAATCAGGGGCGATCCATTCTCCTTTGCTTCCGAACTCATACAGGTAATCAGCACCGGCCATGACGCGGTTGCGCTCATCAAATGAATAACCAATTTCACCTGACAACCTTGATCCAAATATAGTCTGGTCGTTCACATAACGGTTAAAATATTCCCTGTTGTCAAAAAATCCAAAATAACCTGCCTTGTATATGAAGTGCTGCGCATGAACGCCGGCAAACAGCATCAGGTTTGCAAAAAGTAACAGGAGAAAACGGGAAGAGATCATTTACAGTTTTTTAAGTTCATATCAAATGTAGTAATAGTTGGGTTTTGCTACCCCGTAATCCCGGATAAAATTAACCTCAACAATAAAAAATGTAAATTCCGGTGTTACATTTTGTGATTTCGGGGTATTAATATAAGATAAACCACAGGGCGATTAACCCATGATGAGAATAACTGACACCCGATTCACAATGGACAGAAGAACTGATATGCCCCCGCATGGTTTTAACTGGCGCGGCAAGAAAATCCTTATTGTTGAAGATGATTACGCGAATTACCTGTTTTTTCATGAGATGCTGGCCGGCGCTCAGGCATGCCTGATTAGGGCCGTGTCGTTGCAGGAGGCCTATGACATGCTGAGCGAAGTAACCATGTTTGATTTGCTGCTCATCAATAACAGCATTCCCGGAAATGAGAATTGCAGGTCAGTCAAGAAAATGAAATTGCTGTGGCCCGGTCTGCGTATTATTGCCATTTCCGGATGCGAGAGTCAGGAAAGGCATAACAGGTGTTATCCATGTGGCTGTGACGCAGTAATTGACCACCATGTTGATAGTGATGAAATGCTCACCCTGGTTAATGAAATGTTTTATTCGGTGAGCTAATCAGGAATTTTGATCATTCACCCCTTTGGCTTGTATGCCCGGTTATAAAGTGCGGATCGGTGCTGCACTGTTCATTTCATTCAGGGTCATCCTGCCCCAATTTTTCATATATTCATCTTTGCGGTTTTTATTTTATCCTCTTTAAATTGTATATTTGGTTAAGTAAGAATTGCAGCTATGAAAATACTGGTAATTGGCAGTTCAACCACTGAAATGATCTTTCAGGCTCCGGTTATCCCCGGTAAAGGTGAAACTGTTATGGGCACATCCTTCAGCATGTCGCCGGGCGGCAGAGGCGTCAATCAGGCTATTGCAGCTGCAAGAGCCGGCGGTGAGGTGGTGTTTTTGTGCCGCACCGGAAACGATCTTTTCGGGGAGCAGGTAGTACAGGTACTACAACAGAACAACATCGACACCAAGAACGTTATACGCGATCAAAAACTGGCTTCGGGAATTTCTTCGGTTATTGTGGATTCCGCAGGCAATAGCGGAATCACCATCACCCAGGGAGCCAATGCAAATCTGTCTGAAAAAGACCTGTTGAATTCACAACTGGCCATTACCCCGGGAGACATCCTGTTGCTTCAGCTTGATATTCCTGTTGAAACCATCAGGTTTGCAGCCGCCCTGGCACGCACCTCCAGTGCCCGGGTCATCCTTAATCCCGCACCGGCGCTTCCGGTCAGCGATGAGCTGCTCAAATCCATTTCCATTCTTACACCCAATGCTTCACAGGCTGAGATTCTCACCGGCATTACCATTACCGACGAGCGTTCAGCAGAACTGGCCGGGAGAATCCTCCTTGAAAGAGGACTTAACCGGGTGATCATTACACTACGCTCAAAAGGTGCCATGGTTATAGACAGTGGCGGCGCCGAACATGTGCCGGGCTTTGAAATGAGCTCCGTGGATACTTCGGTTGTGGGCGATGTATTTAACGGATCGCTTGTTGTTGCCCTGTCTGAAGGGAAAAACTTTTATGAGGCCGTATTGTTTGCCAATGCAGCAGCTTCCCTATCAGCTTCCAGGCCGGGAGCACTTGCCTCCATTCCAAACCGCGAAGAGATTCTGGAATTGGTGAAAACGGGGAAAAGGGTTTATTAGAGCCAAGAGCCAAGAGCCAAGAGCCAAGAGCCAAGAGCCAAGAGCCAAGAGCCATTAGCCATTAGCCATTAGCTAATAGCCAAAAGCTAACAGCTAATAGCCAACAGCCAATGGCTATTTACCCCCTGAGAAAAGTAAGGTATATACTTGAATTTTATCATGGTATAGTTAATTTTTATTAACCAACTTTAACTGTATCTTAAATATAAAGTCATGGAAGTTAACCGAATCATTCAGGACCTGGAGCAGAGAAATCCGGGTGAAATAGAATACCTGCAGGCTGTGCGCGAAGTTCTTGATTCCATCGTTGATGTTTATAACCGCAATCCGCATTTTGAAAAAGCCGGAATTGTGGAACGGCTTGTGGAACCCGACCGGGTGCTGACCTTTAAGGTTCCCTGGATTGATGATGAAGGCAATGTGCATGTGAACCGCGGTTACCGGATTCAGTTCAACAACGCGATCGGACCCTATAAAGGCGGTCTTCGTTTCCACCCCAGTGTAAACCTGAGTATTCTCAAATTCCTTGGCTTCGAACAGATATTTAAAAACAGCCTGACCACATTGCCCATGGGGGGAGGGAAGGGCGGATCCGATTTTCAGCCCAAAGGCCGGTCGAATACCGAAATTATGCGCTTCTGTCAGTCGTTCATGCTTGAACTGTGGAAGGTTATTGGACCCGAAACCGATGTTCCGGCCGGAGATATTGGCGTTGGGGGCCGTGAAATCGGATTTTTGTATGGCATGTATAAAAAGCTCACCAACACAAACGCAGGCGTTCTTACCGGCAAGGGAATCAACTGGGGCGGTAGTCTGATCCGGCCTGAAGCTACAGGCTTTGGTGCTGTTTACTTTGTTCAGGAAATGATGGGAACCCGGAATGAAAAACTGGCTGGTAAAAGAGTGGCTGTTTCCGGGTTTGGCAACGTAGCCTGGGGCGCTACAAAAAAACTGAATGAATTGGGTGCCAAAGTAGTCACCCTGTCAGGCCCCGACGGATATGTATATGACGAAGAAGGGGTATCCGGAGAGAAAATTGATTATATGCTTGAACTCAGGCTTTCCAATGAGGATATTATCGAACCCTATGCCCGGAAGTTCAAAGGTGCAGTTTTTGTAAAGGACAGGCACCCCTGGGAGGTCAAGTGCGATATTGCCATGCCCTGCGCCACCCAAAATGAACTTGATGAGAAAGATGCCATTAGCCTGGTGAACAATGGATGCCAATGCGTATGCGAGGTGGCCAACATGCCATGCGTTCCCAAAGCCGTTGAAATATTCCAGAATAAGGGCTTGCTGTTTGCCCCCGGAAAGGCTGCAAATGCAGGCGGTGTGGCGGTGTCGGGACTTGAAATGTCGCAAAACGCGATGAAGCTGCGCTGGACAGCTGATGAGGTTGATAAACGGCTCCATGAGATCATGAGAGCCATACACGAGTCATGCGTTACCCAGGGCACCAGAATTGACAGCTATATTGACTATGTAAAAGGTGCCAACGTGGCCGGCTTCCTCAAGGTTGCCAATTCCATGATCGACCAGGGTATCGTTTAACCTCCAATTGGTTGCCGTATGCATCAGCAGGCGGCAACCAACCGGATTTTAATTGCCCAAATTCCCTCAAAAAAATTTGTATTCGAGAAATATTGTTCGTAAATTTGTTTAGTATTAAAAGAGAAATATTCTTTTAAGATAATATTTCAATAATGGATGCAGATCAAATACGGAAGAATCTGGTAGCAAAGGGACTGAAGGTTACCCCACAGCGAATGGCTATTTTCGAAGCAATCATTGTGCTGCATAACCATCCTACGGCCGATAATATTCTTGAATACATCCGGAGCAAATACCCAAATGTTGCCACGGGAACAGTTTATAAAGTGCTGGATGCCCTGGTTGAAAATGAACTGATCAAAAAAGTGAAAACCGACAAGGATGTGATGCGCTACGAAGCGGAACTCGACGAACATCATCACCTGTATTGCTGCGAATCAAGCCGCATTGAGGATTATCGCGATGAGGAACTGAACAGTTACCTGGAAAAATACTTCAGAAAGAAAGCCATTCCGGGTTTTACCATCAAAGACATCAAGTTGCAAATCAATGGCAGATTTACGAATGAAGAAAAATCAAAAACAATTTTCAAATAATTAATCAAAACAAACAATTATGGAAGAAGCACAAGTTATTTCTTTACCGCGTATCGGTGAAAAAGCACCGGAGTTTGAAGCAGTTACTACCCAGGGAAACATCAAGTTCCCCGGTGATTACAAAGGCAGTTGGGTAATTCTTTTCAGCCATCCTGCCGATTTTACACCGGTGTGTACCTCTGAATTCATGACGTTTGCCAGTATGGAACCGAAATTTACAGAAGCCAACTGCAAGCTGGTGGGACTTTCTGTTGACGGCCTGTATAGCCATATTGCCTGGCTGCGCACCATCAAGGAAAAAATCCAGTACAAAGGCATGAAAGATGTTGAAGTGAAGTTTCCGCTCATTGAAGACATCACCATGAATGTGGCAAAAAAATATGGAATGATTCAGCCTGGTGAGAGTTCAACAAAAGCAGTAAGGGCTGTGTTTTTCATTGACCCCAAAGGCATCATCCGCACCATCATTTATTACCCGTTGAGCCTGGGTAGGAATTTCGACGAACTTTACAGAGTGCTTTTGGCATTGCAGACAGCCGATGAGTTTGGTGTGGCAACACCTGCCGACTGGCGTCCGGGTGACGATGTTATTGTTCCCACGGCCGGTTCATGCGGTGTAGCAAAGGAACGTATGGAGAGCAAAGGTGAAATGACTTGCTACGACTGGTTCTTCTGTACCAAAAAGCTGGATAAAGACACGGTACTGAAGAAAATTCTGAAGAAATAATTTGAGCAGTATTTCTTTTTGAACATAAAAGGGCGGATATTCCGCCCTTTTTTTAACCCCATCAATCAATACCAGTCATTGTTTGCTGCAGCTGAAAAGACTATAAATACGTAGTTATCAACTGTTTTTGTTGTCTGATGTCCCCCTTTGGAGCATAGCCGTCAAGCTAATGCTCATTTATCATTAATAATGAAGATGTTATAAGTT
>CAYTNC010000096.1:0-8824 GCA_964438935.1 uncultured Bacteroidales bacterium | reverse complement strand
CGGGGCAGAGCAGGACCATCAAATTGCTTCAGGGCAATGAACTGCGTTTGATTTCATTAAAAGTCGCCCTGCTTCATTTCAATTCAAATAAGTACCGGTTGTACTCGCTTTCGGATATCAAAGCTGAAATTGAAGAAAACGAACTCGACTCGTGGCAAAAGCTGATCCGGGTGATGACGCATGAAATCATGAATTCAGTGGCCCCCATCACTTCGCTGAGTAATACCATGTCGCGAATCTTCATTAAGAATAATGAACCGTTACCTGTAGGCGATATCACGGAAACACACATTGCCAACATCATTCACGGACTTGAGGTTATTGAAAACACCGGAAAGGGATTGATGCGTTTTGTAGAGGATTACCGAAAACTAACCAAAATACCCAATCCGGTTTTCAAACCAATCCCAATCGATAACTGGCTGAATGGTATCAGGTTGTTGTTGAAAACCCGACTGGATGATGCGGGCATTGATTTCAGAATAATCCGGAATTGCAGGACTGAAGAACTGATTGGTGATGAGAAATTACTCAACCAGGTGCTGATTAACCTGATCAACAATGCTGCGGATGCATTGGAAGGCAAATCATCCGGAAGAATTGAACTCGCGGTAACTGAAAATCCGGGGGGTCGACATAAGATAAGCATAACCGACAACGGGAAAGGCATTCCGGAAGAAGAGCTGGAGAAGATTTTTATTCCTTTTTATACAACAAGGGAAAACGGATCGGGCATCGGGTTGAGCTTGTCACGTAAGATTATGAGACTGCATAAGGGAAGTATTTCGGTTCATTCAAAACCGGATGATTACACAACTTTTACACTCACTTTTTAACAAGTATAAATTATCTGATGACCCTGGCAGAAGAGGGAACGTAAGTAAAAACTCGTGGTTGTATAACTTAAGGCTATAATGATTTCATCAGTTCAAAGCACAGCGCATCAATATTCGCCATATTTTTATTGAACGCCGATACATTCGACAGGATAATCACGCTGGTTTTCTTTTTGGTATCGATAGCCATGGAAGAGGTGTATCCTCCTGTTC
Organism: uncultured Bacteroidales bacterium; assembly: GCA_964438935.1. Taxonomy (GTDB): domain Bacteria; phylum Bacteroidota; class Bacteroidia; order Bacteroidales; family UBA10428; genus UBA5072. The sequence continues at coordinate 7,775 of CAYTNC010000096.1, read as the reverse complement.
CCCCGTTATGCCAGGTCCATTCATCGGCCGAATCGGTTTTGATGATATGCCATCCCAGCGCCATATCCATGTTCTTGTTGATATCAAAAGTCTTAGTTCGGGTTAAGGCAAGCTCTTTATTGGATTCATCCAATTGGGCAAGGGCAAATTTCGCCAGGTCACCGGTGCAGGAAAGGATACCGCCACATCCGATTAATACTGAAAAATCCCAGTTTGGGATTTCTTTTCCATTCATGTTAAGTCCTTTTACCAGCCGGTCTGCCACGAGTTGCCGGTTGGTAGTTGTGCTGGTCATCCCGTATTTATTCAGAATTCTTTCCTGCAGCTGCTTTTCATAAGAGGTCTTGTCGATTTTCCCAACCAGGTAGCCCAGCAAGCCTGCGCCCAGGTTTGAGTATTCGTATTTTTCACCGGGATTTGCCTGCAGTTTCATTTTATCCGACAGGTATTGTCGCAGGTTGGCTTCGTTATAGTCTTTATAAGGGTTCAGCGGGTCGGTAATGATCATATTCAGGGGTAGTCTGGGCAAACCTGATGTATGGCTGGAAAGTTGCCTGAAGGTAATCTGAATATTATCTTTTATCAGGATGTCCATTGAATCGTTGATGGGGTCATCCAGGCTGACTTTGTTTTCCATTACCAATTGAGCCAGCAGAGTGGAGGTGAAAACCTTGGTAATGGAACCAATCTCGAAAATGCGCTGATGGTTGTCAACACTTAGAAGCGAATCATTTTGAATCCGGACACCATAAAAAACAGGTTTACCGTTTTTAATCAGCGCAATGGAAAGCTGCGTGTTATCGGGGAACACCTTTGCTTTTTCATAGATGATTTTTGATTGTCGAAGAGAAATAATATTTGATGTCGCAGTCTGCGAATTGATTGCGTTTCTTTCCTGGCAGTATGAGTTAATGAGCGATAAAAAGGAAAAGAAAAAGACAAGACATGACCTCATAGTAATGGTTTATAATGTAATCGTTGTTATTAGTCATTCTTTGTATCTGGTTCAAAGAATACCCACTGAATGGCAGGATTTTCTTTCTTCAATGCGCTTTCGCATGCATTGATGCGATCAATCAAGTCATCTACAGAATCCACTTCCTTCATCTTTGCTTTAACGGCAACCATTATTTGAGGTCCCAATTGCAGGGTGATCAGATTCAGGATCCGGTCGATCTCCGGACGTGATTCCAAAATGGATTTGATAGCCAGGCGTGTTTCGTCATCCGAACTTTGTCCGATCAGCAGGCTTTTGACTTTCACGGCAAGCAGTATGGAAACAACAATCAGCAACACACCGATACCGATGCTGCCAATGGCGTCGAAAACAGGATTTCCCGTAATAATGGCCAATGCTACTGAAATAAGTGCAAACGACAGGCCAAGCAGGGCGGCAACGTCTTCTCCCAATACAACTACCAGTTCGCTCTGGCGACTGGTTTTATACCATTTCCAGAGCGACATATTTTTTCTGATTTTATTGATCTGGGTGAGGCACCCATAGAGGGAAGCGGCTTCAAAGATCATGCTTACCGATAAAACCAATACGGCAACCATCGGGCTTTTCAATCCTTCATGTGAGCTCAGCTTGTGAATGCCTTCATACATGGAGAAGAGTCCGCCCATACTGAATAAAATGAGTGCCACAATAAACGACCAGAAATAAATTTCTTTCCCATATCCAAGCGGGTGTTCACTGTCGGGTTTCTTTTTTGTGGCATTCAACCCAAAGAACAACAGCCCCTGGTTGCTGCAATCGGCATAGGAATGGATTGATTCGGCCAGCATGGCCCCGGAACCGGTGATAACTGCAGCCACCGTTTTGGTGATGGCAATCCCCAGGTTGGCCAGCAGGGCAAAGAGAATTGATTTTACTGATGCGTTTTGATGTGACATGTTGATATGCTACCTGTACAAATGAACACAATATTAAGAAATACAAATCATACTTTTAGGGAAAGATGATAACTACTGCGAAAAAATATAAAATTTCAGGGGCATTAATTTTGCTGTTATAAAAATACAATTATTAAATATTTTTCTTTTAATTGCACTGATTTTTAAGTGCTCTGTTGTGTGCTGTGACTTTTGTTCAATTTGCTTATAAATGCAGGGAAATACCAATAACAACATCATTGCCGTGGAACATGTATCTCATTATTTTGGAGATAAAAAAGTTCTCGACGACATCAACCTTTCCATCCGGAAAGGTGAATTTGTAACCATACTGGGCCCTTCGGGTTGCGGGAAAACTACTTTAATGAAGCTTATTGGGGGTTTCCTGAAAGCCTCGGAAGGAAAAATTTCCATTGCAGGCAGTAACATGACCCTCACACCGCCCCATCTCAGGCCTGTGAACACCGTTTTCCAGAAGTATGCGCTTTTTCCGCACCTGAATGTGTTCAATAACATAGCTTTCGGGTTGAAATTAAAGAAACTGCCTGAAGAAGTTATTGGAAAAAAAGTGATGCATGTGCTCAAAATGGTGACCATGACCGATTATGAAGAAAGGGACGTGGATACGCTTTCGGGAGGTCAGCAACAGCGTGTTGCCATTGCGCGGGCCATTGTAAATGAACCGGAAGTACTGCTGCTGGATGAACCCCTTGCCGCACTTGATTTGAAAATGCGCAAGGACATGCAGATGGAAATAAAGGCAATGCATAAAAAACTGGGCATCACCTTTGTTTATGTAACACACGACCAGGAAGAGGCGCTGACATTAAGTGATACCATTGTGGTGATGCGGGAAGGCAAAATTCAGCAGATTGGCACACCTCCTCAAATATATAATGAACCGGAAAACTCATTTGTAGCCGATTTTATTGGAGAGAGCAATATTCTTAACGGGGTGATGAAAAAGGATTGCCTGGTTGAATTCGCCGGTCAGGAATTTGAATGTGTGGATAAGGGCTTTGCTACCAATGAGCCGGTTGATGTGGTTGTCCGACCCGAAGATATCTTTATTTTCGAGAAACTGGAAGCCGCACAGTTCAGCGGACAAGTTACATCCTGCATTTTCAAAGGCGTTCATTATGAGATGATGGTTACCACCCCGGAGGGGTTTGAGTTCATGGTGCAGGACTACAATTGTTTTGATGCAGGTGAAACGGTAGGTCTGCGTGTCAAGCCCTTCGATATCCAGGTAATGAAAAAAGAAAGACTTTGCAATACTTTCGAAGGAACCCTGATTGATCAGTCGCACATCAGATTCCTGGGAAAATCTTTTGAATGCAACGAAACACACAGCCTGGAAGATGAAACGGATGTAAAGGTCAGTGTGGCCTTTTCCGATATCATCCTGCATGATAATGAGGAAGATGGCATGCTCAGCGGAACGGTCAGCTTCATCCTTTACAAGGGCAATCATTACCATCTGACCGTGCTTACAGATGATAGTGAACACATATATGTAGACACCAACGATATATGGGACGATGGGGACCGGGTAGGGGTAAGCATTGCTCCTGAATCAATCCATGTTGAGAAATTGTAAATAACTGGCAAGGTGCAAAGGAAATTACTGTCATTCATCGGACGAAGAAGAAACTGGGCCATACCTTATGCGCTGTTTCTTGTGATTTTTGTGCTGATTCCGCTTGCGCTAATTGTATATTATGCCTTTACCAGCGAAACCGGGGGAGCTTCACTTGAGAATTTTAAAACGTTTCTGAATCACCCGGAAGCCCTGAATATTCTGATATATTCCATTGGGATTGCCCTGCTTACAACTATCATTTGTTTGATACTGGGGTACCCTGCAGCCTATATTTTAAGCAGGATGGAGACACGAAATGCAAGCCTGCTGGTGATGCTTTTCATTCTGCCCATGTGGATCAACTTCCTGATCAGAACGCTGGCCACCGTGGCGCTTTTTGGTTTTCTGCGTTTGCCTTTGGGCGAAGGGGCACTGTTGTTCGGAATGGTATATAACTTTCTGCCGTTCATGATATACCCCATATACAATATTCTTCAGAAAACCGACCCCAACCTGGTGGAGGCAGCCCAGGATCTGGGAGCCACACCCTCCCAGGTTTTCTTCAGAACGGTTTTGCCGCTGTCGGTCCCCGGCATTACCAGCGGCATCATGATGGTTTTTATGCCTGTTATTTCCACCTTTGCCATTGCCGAACTGCTCACCATCAATAATATCAAGCTATTCGGAACCACACTGCAGGAAAATATTTACAATGGCATGTGGAATTATGGGGCTGCCTTGTCACTGGTGATGCTCATCCTGATTGGAATCACTTCACTTTTCAATACACGCGGAAGTCTGAAGGCATCCGAGGAAGGAGGATTGATCTGATGAAAAGGCTGTTGACTTCTTCATACCTGGGGGTTCTTCTGGTGATGCTGTACGCACCCATTCTGATCATCATCATTTTCTCCTTTACCGAGGCTAAGGTATTGGGCAACTGGACCGGCTTTTCTTTTAAACTCTATACCTCTCTGTTTGATGGTGGCGTTCATCATTCGCTTACCAATGCGCTCAGAAATACACTGATCATTGGCTTAAGTGCTGCGTTTGTATCAACCATACTCGGAACCATTGCCGCCATTGGCATATTCAACCTGAGCGCCAGGCAACAACAGGCTGTTCAGTTGGTTAATACCATTCCCATTCTGAATCCCGACATCATCACTGCCATATCACTTTTCTTGCTTTTCGTTAGTTTGGGAATCACACAGGGTTATGCTACCGTCATCCTGGCGCATATCACCTTCTGTACGCCTTATGTGGTGCTGAGTGTATTGCCAAGGCTTTACCGTATGAATGCTTCACTCTATGAAGCGGCTCTTGACCTGGGAGCTACACCCCTGCTGGCCTTACGAAAGGTGTTGTTTCCGGAACTAAAACCGGGGATGATCAGCGGCTTTATACTGGCTTTTACGCTTTCAATCGATGATTTTGTGGTCACCCTGTTCACCATTGGGAATGAAGGTCTTGAAACCATTTCAACCTATATATATGCTGACGCACGCAGAGGCGGATTGACACCTGAGCTCCGGCCGCTTTCGGCCATCATCTTTGTTTCCGTCCTGCTGCTCCTGGTAATTATTAACCGCAGAGCCATTAGAAAAACCAATAACAAATCATCATGAAAAAAACCATGCTGCCTGCCATCCGGAGCGTATTAACCGCTCTTGCCCTGATCATTGCTGTTGTATTCATTTCCGGTTCCTGTAAAGAAAGCGAGGAGTCCAGGAAAACAATCCTGAAGATATACAACTGGGCTGATTATATTGATGAAGACCTGCTGACTGAATTTCCCGTTTGGTATAAGGAGCAGACCGGTGAAGAAGTAAAAATTGTTTACCAGGTATTTGACATGCCCGAGGTGATGTATACAAAAGTTGTGCTCGGAAAAGAAGATTTTGATTTGGTTTGTCCAACTCAATACATTATAGAGCGCATGCTCCGGAACGACCTGTTGCTGCCCATCGACCGGAACTTTGGAAAAACCGGCGACTACCTGGGAAACATATCCCCTTTCCTGCGTAACCGCATGGACGCCTTCAGCGTTCCCGGCAAGAAGGCAGAGGATTACATGCTACCGTATATGTGGGGAACATCAGGCATTTTATATAATACAGCGCTGATTTCCAAAGATGAAGTACAAAGCTGGGCATGCATGTGGGATCCGAAAAATAAAGGCAAGATCCTGATGAAGGACCATTACTGGGATGTCTATAATATGGCAGCTATCTGGGGCTTTTATCCCGAAATTGCTTCGGGAAAAAGAACGCGGTATGACGTTTCCAATGATCATACAGATGAAGATATTGCCATGGTCGAAAAGCAGCTGAAGTTGCTGCAGCCCAACCTGGCCGGCTGGGAAGCCGATTTTGGCAAGGAAATGATGACCAAGGGTGAGGCCTGGATGAACTATGCCTGGAGCGGTGACGCTGTATGGGCAATTGAAGAAGCAGCGGCGGTGAATGTGTCGCTGGATTATGTGATACCTAAGGAAGGAAGCAACATCTGGTTTGACGGTTGGGTGATCCCCAAAAACGCTGGGAACGTGAAAGCAGCCAGTTACTTTCTTAATTACCTGTGCCAGTCGGATATTGCCCTGCGCAATATGGATATTTCAGGCTATACCAGCGCCATAGCAACTCCCGAGGTGAAGGAGGCACAAATTGATTCGTCATTGACAGAAACAGTGAACCTGAATTACTTTTTCGGACCGGGCAATGACAGTCTGCTTGTTGACCCCATTCAATATCCCGACAGCAGCATGGTGGAGCGTTGCGTGCTGCTGCATGACTTTCTGGATAAAAACGACAAGGTACTTGAAATGTGGAGCCGTGCCAGGGGCGACAGCCTGAACAACCGGATGATTTACATTATTGTGGGTGTGGTTGTGTTGCTTGCAGCAGGGTTGATTTACAGCCGTATTAAAAAGTCGCGTGGCAAAAAGAAAAGATCAAGAAGGAATTGATTTGCGATAGCTAAAAAGAGGCATCCTCATAAGGCTTGCAGTTCGTCATTGCGAGGGAGGCACGACCGAAGCAATCTGTTTCTACAATAGATTGCTTCACTTCGTTCGCAATGACGTTACTACTTTATCAGCCTTTTGAGACTGCCTTATTTATTAAACACTATTCAATGAAAAACCGCATCCAGTTGCTGGTAGGCGGTATGCATCACTTCAATGGCTTCGTTATTCTTTTGGGCATCGTTCGCTTTCAGGACTTCCTTAAGAGCCACTGTTTTTTCAAGCAATTCCTTAGCAGCAGCATCAAATTGGGGAATCCGGTCGCCCAACCTCCTTTTCAGTTTTTCCTGCGGAAAAGAAGCCACAGCTTCAGCCTTGGCTATCAGGTTGTCTGCTAATCCGGCAATCTCATCATATTTCTGTGCCGGTAGGAGCTTGTGATAGATAATGTAGAGTGTCTGGTGGTATTCATCCAGTTCACTTATTGCAGGCCTGATCACACGCATCATCATTTCGAATTCGTGATGAAGCTTTTCTGCTGCATCCAGCAAGGCTTCCTGGTTGCTTTTTTCAGCAGCGGCGTAATAGGATGCTGCAACTGCATTCAGTTCATTCAACCGGGTTTTCCAGTCGCCTTCACGCTCCCTGAGAATGCCGGGCAGCTTTGCGTTGTTGATGGCTTCCACCGATGTTTTGATTTGCGGTACAAATCCTTTGAGCGCCTCATAATCCTTTGCCGGGTAGGCATTGTGCCACATCGGGTAAATCACCTCATGAAAGTTGAATAATTCGGGTACTTCGGAGGTGATTTCGGAAGAATCAATTTTTTCCTGTGCAAAGGAAACGCAGGTTATTGATAACAAGATCAGTGTGAACAGGGTTGCGGACAGGTTTTTCATGGTTATTGTTTTATCGGGTATAAAATCTTTAGCAGTAAACTCAGTTTACTGAAACAATAATAAGAATTTTACTGCAATAAAAAAATGACTATAAGCCATCCCTTTGGACCGGGCGACTGGGTAGAGGTATTCCTGCTAAATGACGCAAAAGGTTTCAGGATGCTCGTGGAATTTGAATTCTGCCTTTTTTAAGATTCCTTTCAAGATCATACCGTCATCAAGCGTATCATAGTCAACTTCTTCGTAATGCCAGTTTACAAAGAGTCTTTTTATAGAAGCATTGTTATCCAGCTCTTTCAAAAGTTGATAGAGCAATACCGAGCATCCGGTATCAACATACTCAAGATTTACATCAATGGTTACATTTTCGAGCCGCAGAGCTTTTACCCAGTCAATCAGGGGGGTGTAAAATTCATTTACATAAAGACGCAAC
>CAYTNC010000095.1:0-8856 GCA_964438935.1 uncultured Bacteroidales bacterium | reverse complement strand
TACACCGTTAAAGAAGGAGACAACCTGGGCTTTATTGCCATGTGGTACAATGTGCGCCTGTCCGATATCCGCTACTGGAATAACATACGGCACAACACCATCCGAAGCGGACAGAAACTGTCAATTTACGTACCCCGGAATAAAGTTTCCAAATACGAGGACATCAATGGATTGTCGTTTGCCCAAAAACAGGCCCGGGTTGGGAAAACGGTTACTGTAGAAGCCTCACAGCCTGCCCAGCCCCTTGCTGCCGGAAATGGTTTTGTGATTTATACCGTGAAGCAGGGCGACACCATTTGGGATATCATCAAAAAATATCCCGGCGTTACCGAATCCGAAGTGAAACAATGGAATAATCTTACCGACGTTGCAAAAATCAGGGCCGGCCAGCAATTGAAAATTAGACCCAAATCTTGAAACGCAGTTTGATTTGCAGCGTATACAGGAGTAGCCATTAGCTATTGGCTGTAGGCTAAAGGCTAAAAGCCAATGGCTAATAGCTTTTTAATCTTCGCTGCAAATGAAACCATCGGGCATTCTGCTTTTCCTGCTTTCGGTATTCACCCTGCTCATTGCAGGTGCCTTGTATTTTCCTGACGAGGGTATACCCCTTGCCGGGAAAATGAAACTTCGCTTTTTTACGGCCAAAGACCTGTTTACATCGAGCCAGGTACAATATGCTGATATCAACCAGATACTCCGCCAGCAGGACCTCATCAATGACACAGTGCTCACAGCCCTTGCTGAAGGGAATACTTCGCAGAAGGATTTTAAAGTCAGCGCCGACAGCCTTATTAAAAGCATCACCCCAATCGAATACCCGGGAAACGATTCCACCATCCTGTATTCGTTTTTCCGCACACTAAAAGACCTTCCTTCATCCGGTCAGCTTATAAGAATTATGCATTATGGCGATTCGCAGATCGAAGACGACCGCATTACCTCGCTGCTGCGAAATAAGCTTCAGACACGCTTTGGCGGATCGGGAGCAGGACTGGTACCAGCCTCCCAACTCTATCCTTACGGGTTTTCCATGAAACAGGAGAATTCTGACAACTGGGACAGACACATTGGGTTTGGCAAAAAAGATACCACGGTTAAGCACAGGCGATACGGAGCTCTGGCAAGCTTTTGCAGTTTTCTCACCGATAGCAGGCAGGAAAAAGTAGATACCACCGAGGCCTGGATCACTTTCAGCATGTCTCCCTACGGGTACAAAAACACCCGAAATTTCAGCCAGTGCAGGGTTTTTTACGGGCAAAACAAATCCCCTTTTCTCAGCGAACTGTACCTTGATGATCAGCTGACTGACGCAGACATCTTCCCGGCATCCTCAAAAATGAATGTGATCCGTTGGAAATTTGACAGCCCCTCGAAAAAAATGACACTCCGGTTCAGGGGGCAGGCAAGTCCCGAAATATACGGAATTGCCCTCGATGGGCGCAAGGGAATTGCCGTGGATAACATTCCGCTTCGCGGTTGTTCAGGCCTCTTTTTCACAAATTTCGACGAAGAACTGATGAGGGCCATGTACAGGGAGCTTAATGTGAAACTATTCATCCTCCAGTTCGGAGGCAACTTTGTGCCGGCCGGGCTCAGCAATTACACCGGTTACGAAAACTGGTTTTACAGCCAGATCATCCGGATCAAGACCTTGTGTCCGGGTGCAAAAATCCTGGTGATCGGAGTTGCCGATATGTCGATAAAAGATAAAAATCAGTATATTACCAACCCGAATGTTGAAAAGGTACGGGACGCATTGAAAAAAGCTGCTTTTAAGTCGGGATCAGCCTTCTGGGACATGTACGAGGCCATGGGAGGAAAAAATTCGATGCCCTCATGGGTGTCGGCCGAGCCTTCACTTGCTTCTGACGACTATGTTCATTTCAACCCGCGGGGTGCAAAAACCATTGCGCAGATGTTTTACAACGCTTTTATCCTGGAATATCACAAGTTCGAAAAGTATGCGCAATAGGTTTCTCATTTATATCGCCCTCGCATTTCAGCCACTGGTGGCCCAGGTTACTCCCCTGCCCCTTGGTTTGCCTCAATACGGTTTCATTCAGTACGATGCAAACCAGTTTGAGGGGGTACGGAATAATCCGGGATACGAAGAACTTTTTGCCAAATTTGATACCCTGATCCGGTCGGGAAACAACCGCATCAACATTGTACATATAGGAGGTTCACACATACAGGCCGATATTTATACGCACCGCATCAGACAGGATTTACAATCGTTTTATCCAGGCATTCTGGGTTCCAGGGGATTCTTTTTCCCTTATCCGCTGGCCAAAACCAACAGCCCTTCAAACCTGAAAATCACCTATACCGGTGAATGGCTTACCAGTAAGAATACTGAAGCCCAACCTGCATTCACACTGGGCCTTTCAGGCATTACAGCGGCACTTATCAGTAAAACCGGCGCACTGAATATTGTTTCCCGGTATGATTCGAGTCAGAACTATGATTTCAACCGCATCAGAATATATTGCAACGTAACCGACAGCATTGCCTTTCCCCGCATTGTACCAAGGGAACTGGTTGAAGAAGTAAGTGTCAATTCTTTCGGAAGATACGTTCAATACACTCTTTCGGCATATACCGATACATTGCGGCTGGTTATTGACCAACCCGACTCCGCACGGGTACCCTTTCAGCTTTACGGCATCAGCCTCGAAAATGACGATCCCGGCGTTGTTTATAACACCATTGGCGTTAACGGTGCCCGGTTCACCTCATACCTCAAATGCAACCTCTTCAGGCCACAGTTGAGTTCGCTGCAGCCCGACTGGGTGATCATTTCCATTGGCACCAACGAGGGCAATACCCGATCATTCAATTCCGAAGCCTACCAGGCAGAGTATCTCATGTTTCTGGATTCGGTGCGGATGGCAGCACCCAATGCAGCTATTTTACTCACAGTGCCCAATGACAGCTACCTGCTTAAAAGATATACCAACACCAACACTGCAAAAATCCGTGAAGTGATTTACGGCATTGCCCGTGAATATGGATATGGTGTATGGGATTTTTATACCGTTATGGGGGGATTGAATTCTGCTGCCACGTGGTACAATAACGGGCTGATGAGCCGCGATCACATCCATTTCAACAAACCGGGCTACCTGCTCAAAGGAGACCTGTTCTTCTCGGCATTCCTGACCAGTTGGGATAATCATCTGCAAAACCTGGTCCCCGTTTACCTGAATCCATTATCCATTTCCAGCATCCAGCACCCAGTACCCAGTACCCAGCACCCAGTACCCAGCACCCAGTACCCAGCACCCAGTACCCAGTATCCAGTATCCAGTATCCATGATTGACCACCTGAAGCAAATATTCCTCTTCAATTCGGATACGCCCCTCATCTTTACGCGGCTGTATTTCTGGGGATTTTTTATTGTGGTGCTCCTGTTTTACTCGCTGCTTTACAAGAAACTCACCCTGCGCAATACTTACCTGTGGCTGGTCTCGCTGTTCTTCTATTACAAAACGGGGGGGCTTTTTCTACTGATTCTGATATTTGTAACTGTTGTTGACTTTTTTATCGGCCAGGCCATTTACCGGGCCAAAACCAAATCGGGCAAAAAAGCCTGGGTAACCCTGAGCTTGTCGATTACCCTTTTTGTACTGGCCTTTTTCAAATACGATATCTTCTTTACCGAAACAGTCAATCAATTGTTCGGAACCAGTTTCCAGGTGATCAACCACGGCGCATTCTGGTCGAATATGCTGGTTGGAACCCATTTCGACATCGGGAAATTGCTTCCGCCGGTGGGGATTTCTTTTTTCACCTTTCAAACCATCAGTTACATCCTGGATGTTTATCGCGGAGATATAAAACCTGTAACCAAATTGTCTGATTACGGTTTCTTTGTGTCCTTCTTTCCCCAGCTGGTTGCGGGCCCCATAGTGCGCGCTTCGCAATTTATCCCGCAGTTATACAAAGAGTATTCCGTATCACAGGCCGAATTCGGCATGGCCATTTTCATGATCCTGAAAGGGCTTTTCAAGAAATTATTCATCGGCGACTTCATTGCCCTGAACCTGATTGACAGGGTATTTGCCAATCCCATTTCATACAGCGGATTTGAAAACCTGATGGGACTTTATGGCTATTCACTGCAGGTTTACTGCGATTTTTCGGGGTATACCGATATGGCCATAGGACTTGCCCTGCTGATGGGCTTTCACCTTCCGAAAAACTTCAATTCTCCATACAAGGCACTAAACTGTGGTGATTTCTGGAAGCGCTGGCACATGTCGCTTTCCTCGTGGCTCAAGGATTATCTTTATATTCCTATGGGCGGAAACCGCGGTGCGTCGCCTTTTACCTACATCAGCCTCACACTCATGCTGGCTGTGATTGTTTTGTTATCGGGCAAATTATGGCTGGCCCCGGTTTTTGCAGGAATCATCGGCTTGTTTGCCCTGGTCATGTACCTGGTTCCGGCATTCCGCATCACGGTAAGCACCAACATCAACCTGATGATGACCATGCTCATCGGAGGCTTGTGGCATGGCGCCAGCTGGATGTTTGTAATCTGGGGAGGCCTCAATGGCCTGGGTGTTGTGGTTTATAAATTGTGGCGCAAAATCAGTCCGTGGGAAAATTCCAGCCACTGGGTGGCCAATTTCTGGAAAATCTTCATCACTTTTAACTTCATTACCTTCACCCGCATCTGGTTCCGCGGCGAATCGATGCAGGGTGTCAGTGACCTGATGACTCAGATTGCAGGAAACTTCGGCTGGGCACAGGTTCCGGCCATGCTGCTTTCATACTGGAAGGTCTTTGCCATTATGCTGCTGGGTTATTTGTTGCACTGGCTTCCCGGCGCACTAAAGGACAAATGGATGAACCGGTTCGTTGCTGCACCCGTTTATTTGAAAGTGATCATCTCTTCGGTGGTTGTATTTATCGTATACCAGTCCCTCTCCTCGGGCCTGCAGCCTTTTATTTACTTCCAGTTTTAGCCGGTATATAAAATGCAGAAGACAAAAGAAATTGGGCTCATGGCAGGTGTGTCAGCTTGCATCCTGGTACTCATTGCCACATTTTACCTGCTGTTTCAGAACAAACCGGTTTATGATGCCACACTGGGTCACATTACCAAAACATACCACAACGACGGAAACCGCATATACAAAGACCATGCACCGTATGAAAAATTTGCAGAAGAAAAAATGTACCGCTGGGATGCCGATCTTTACAGGAATATTGCAGATAACGGTTACAGTATTCAGGCCGCCGGTGGCGATTATATCTTCGCCTTCTTCCCGTTATTCCCCTTTATATGGAAATTTTCGGGTTTGAATGCGTTTCAGATTTCGCTGCTAAATTACTTTTTTTATGTTGCATCGCTGATCATCCTGATTATGTTGTTCGCCGGAAAGGACAACATTCAAAAATGGAGATACATGCTGGTGCTGGTTGGAATTCCCATGTTGTTTGTTTTTCTAATACCATACACCGAAGGGTTGTTCATGCTCACCATGACCCTGGCCTTGTGGGGAATATTGAAAAACCGTTACCTCCTTTATTTCACCGGAGCCCTGCTGGCCTCCATGACCCGGCAATCGGCATCCATTCTCATGCTGGCGCTTTTTTTTACAGAGTTGTACTTCTTTTTCAGGCATCGCTCATTCGCCGGATCACTTAAGTCATGCGCTCTGAAAATTTTACCCCTATTGACAGGAACAGCCATCGTATCGGTCATACAGTTAAGATACGGAAGTAACCATTTGCTGAAATTCATTGAAGTGGAAAAACACTGGGGATATAAACTCCAGTGGCCCGGAACAATTACCGACTGGGCCCATGAGCAATTCTGCACAAATCTTCCCCTGGCAACCATTGTTTTACCGATCTTCTTAAGCTATTTGGGATATTCAACGATCAAAACCCTTCTAAGGATTCAGCATAAGATCGGCTATAATATTCAAAATCCAGCAGAAGATGAAAGCCGGGAATACCTATTTATACTTTCCATAATATACATTATAGGGGTCAGTCTGACTATACTGACACTCAGAGGAGGCTTACTGAATAACTTAAGCAGGTATGTCTTCTGTACTCCTTTTTATCTGATTGTTCTTTTCATGTTACAAAAGAATATTTCTAATTTTAGTCGGCCTTTCCGGGTCACCTTGTTGATATCGGTTTTCATCATCGCCATATCTGTTTTTTTCTTTGTTGATTATTCAAGAAGCTGGAATTTTTCGGATCTGGGTTTCTTTTTGTTTTTCTTTCAGATTGCATTCTTTATTTTTACCAAAATGATTTCAAATAATTGGGCCCTTGCTGCTTTTACTTTTCTCACAGCTCTATGGACCAGCTATTTGTTCAGTATGTTTATATCGAATGCATGGATTGTTACCTGATGAAACCTTAATGGAAAGTATTAACAGATCAGGAAGGCATCAACTCAGAGGCCTGATCATGGTGCTGATACTCAGTTGCACTTTTCTGATGGTATTCTACTTCCAGGTCATTTTTTCGCTGAACTCCACGTTTTTTGCCCTGGGGGGCGATGGCATTCTTTGTTATCAGAATTCCTACTACCTGGCAAAATATGATTCCTCACTGATGTATTCTCAAAGCATCAATTATCCCTATGGTGAAGTTTCGTTTTATACGCAGGCACAGCCACTGGTTATAGGGGTTGTGAAGTGTGTCTCCAACCATTTTGCAGATATTACTTCATATACAACTGGCATCACCAACCTCCTGATGCTTATTTCTATTGTACTGGCTGCTGTTTTTCTTTATTTGCTGTTGTCGGGTATCGGGCTTCCCACAGTTTATGCGGTATTGGTTTCACTGGGAATTGCTTTTTTGTCACCTCAGATTGACCGGTTCGGAGGCCATTTTACATTGGGATACGTATGCGCCATACCCATGCTGCTGTATTTCATGTTTCAGGTAAACAGTGGCCGGAACAAGGTTATTTTTAGCCTGTTTACCGGTATTACCCTTTTTGTTTTAATCACCGGGCACATCTACTTCCTTTTCTTTTTTGCATTCATGATTGGCATATACTGGTTAAATGTATTCCTTTCCACCAAAAGAAAAGATTCCAGGCTTTACCTGAAAATAGTATTGCACATTACGCTGGAGCTCCTGTTACCGGTTCTGATCTTCTATCTGCTTATTCAAGATTATGCCGGCATGGCACCTGACAGGCCAGCCAAGCCATATGGATTTCTCGTTTATAAAGCTTCGCCAGAAAGCGTATTCCTGCCCATCTGGGGAATTGAATACGGTAAGTTTCTGCATCATTTAAGAAACTTCAAATATGTGCAATGGGAGGGGGTCTCCTATGTTGGTTTGGTTGGAGTTGTTGGTTTTATCACCATCATAGTTACCCTGATAAAGAAAGCCTTCAGGAGCAGTTGGAAAGATGCCCTCAGAATAACCAACAACACTTACCTGAATGTAATGTTTTGGGCTGCTTTCGTGGTACTGCTCTACTCGTTCGGACTTCCCTTCATCCTGGGGCTTCAATTTCTTGTGGAATACCTGGGTCCCTTGCAGCAAATACGCAGCATCGGACGATTTGCCTGGCTGTTCTATTTCATGTTAAACATAGTGGTTTTTTATAACCTCTGGCAATATTATGGAAGCCATAACAAATCTCATATGCGCTTATTGATTGTTGCCTTACCCCTGATCTTGCTTTTTACTGATATGTATTTTTATATCCGGCGTAAGCAAGAATCTTTGAACAACACTTTCCCTGCATGGTCAGATTACAGCAATATTAACCCGGAAAACAAATGGGTTTCCAACATTGATCCGGCTCAGTATGGTGCAATCATTCCTCTCCCCTTTTATCATATGGGATCCGACAATTACAGCATACCTGTCAGGAGTGATATGCTGGCAAATTCATTTCTGGTATCCATGAAAACAGGTCTGCCTGTTGCGGCTGTATATATGAGCCGGGCTTCTGTTTCACAGTCATTGAAGAACATTGCATTGGTGCTGGAACCCTACCGCTACCCGGAAATTATGAATGACATGCCTGATAAGAAACCCTTCCTGGTTGTTGCCGGCAAATGCGATTCCTATACCACAAATGAACTTAATTTATTACGTCATTCAACAAAAATCGACTCAAACAACATCTTTGATCTTTACCGGCTCGATTTTGAAAAGCTTTCGGATATAGCTGAAATCAGGGCAAAGGAAATTTATAATGAGTTTTATGTTTACGGGTTCACCAAACCCGACACAAATTATACTGACCATTCTTGCGGCCAGGTGATTGTTGCAGATTTTAACAACCAATCTTCACCCGGCTACCAGGGGAGTGCCAAAAAGATAACCGGTCGTTCCTTTGAAGTCCTGTATGACGGTCCTCTTGTATCACAACATGATTCTGATTTCATTTGTTCACTATGGATGTCACCCATGAACAGGGATCTTTTTCCAAAAGCCAGGATTATTACAGAACTTTTCGATTCATCAGGAACTTTACTTGATTACAAAAACATGATGGCAGGTAACCTGATCAGGACAATTGATGGTGAATGGGGATTGATTGAATGGTCCATTCCTGTGAAAAAGAACGGTTGTAAACTGAAGATTTCCATTAGAAATACGGACATCAAAAGGAAACAGTCGTACCTGGCAGATGAACTCCTGGTCAGGCAGCATAATTGCAATGTTTACCGGATTCATAACGGCGTTTTCATAAAAAATGGCCGTTGGTATCAATTGCGAAGTGAAAACAATGCAATAACAGAAGTCCCCGGAAACCAACCCGGGAACAAGTGATAATCAGCCTGCAATATAAAAGACAATAGTTTATGAAATAACCTGCCGGCACCGGCAGGTGCCTTGATGCTGGT
>CAYTNC010000094.1:0-8932 GCA_964438935.1 uncultured Bacteroidales bacterium | reverse complement strand
AACGACCATTTTCAAGGTTCGAAACATAAATATCCAACCCTCCTGATCCGCCGGGCGCATCAGAGCAAAAAAAGAGCTGCTTTCCGTCATCGGTAAGATAAGGATATCCTGTATTGTATGCAGAACTGTTAAAATTAAACTGGTTCAGGTTGACCCACTGTCCGTTCACCAGTTCGGCGCTGAAAATACCGAACGTGGTATCTTTCCGCTGCCTGTTGCTGAACTTTGAGGAAACGTCAATGGTTCGTGTGAAATAAATAGTTTTTCCATCTCTGCTGAATGTGCAGGGGCCTTCAAACAGGAATGTGGTAAGCTCTTTGGCCAGCAACCGGGGAGCTTCAAATTTGCCGGGTTTTTTCTGCTCAGCGAAATAAAGGTTGGTCAGCGGATTGTTGTCTGCATCCTGATAGGTCATCAGCACATCACTCCTTTTATCTGAACAGAATACCAGGTCGTTACCATAAAACGAAGGTGCCAGTTCCCTCGACCGGGTGTTGAAAGGCAGTCTTTTCACGGTATAGTCACTCTGGCCGTACGACATAGCACCGGTAATGACCAGAAGAAGCACAATGCAACTATTTTTATATGAACTCATCTGCGGTTAAAATATCGTTGGATTAACAGCCTTCACCCTGTATCCGAAATTGTATTCCAGGGCAACCTCAATAGAGTTCCTGTTATAGGAATTCAGTTCATTGATTCCGTAATCGTAAGCAATACCTGCCCTGAGCTGGTAGGTGATCTTGTAATCAACAAGCATCACAATGGCTTGTTTGGTGCGATAGGACACTCCTGCCCTGAGCGCATCTTTATACAGCACACTGACACCCAGATCGGCGATCAGCCCGCCTGCTTTTTCATATACCATCAGTCCGGCAGGTTGAGCCTGCCAGTCGGAAGCCAGGTCTATTTTGTATCCCGCCGTAACATAGTAGGCGTATTGTTCAAATGAATGACGGGCAATAATTTCACCCGAATTATTAGATTGATAGCCCATCAATAGGGGAACAGAGAGTCCTGCGTAAAATCTGTTGGTATAATAATAAGCACCTACGCCAAAATTGGGCAACAGGTAATTATACGAGTTGTCATTGAAATGAGGATCATTGCCCAGATCAACCTGATCATATTTTCCGGTTCCCACTCCGCCTTTCAGTCCCAATGCCAACTTACCACGCCCCAGCTGAATCCGGTGCGCATAGTTCAGATAGATGCCCGTATATTTGCGCAGGCCGATGCTTTCGTTCATTACCAGCAAACCCAGCCCCATCCGGGTATTCTTATAAGGAGTGTGCACACCCACAATGTTATATGCCGGGGCACCTTCAAAGCCCATCCATTGGTTGCGGTGCGACAGGCTTACGCTTAACATATCCCTGCTGCCCGCATAGGCCGGGTTAACAGCCAATCCGTTGAATGAATAATGGCTGTACAGTAGGGACTTTTCCTGGGCATTCAGCGCTGACGTAAGACCTAGAACAAACAATATGAATAAAAAACTGCGCATTTATCTGATGATTTCTACAAATGACCTGAACTGAACTTCCTGTTGCCTGCCGGCAACCTTGATATTGGCTATATAAAAATAAGTACCCTCGGGTAATTCAACTCCGTTGTTGTTTTTCCCATACCAGCGATTGTCGTCGCCGGAATCATAATTGTCTGATTCAAAAACCAGTACTCCCGTGCTGTTGAATACTTTCAGCGTAATCTTCTCGGCATTCTCTGCGCCAATTCTGAAATAAGGATTGAACTCGTCGTCATTCGGCGTAAAAGCTTTTAGAATATTCAGGGGTGTGATGGTGATGTTCATGCTGTCGGCAACCGCCTCACAATTGCCATTGGTTACTGTCCATTTGAGTGATGTCTTCTGTGAAAGCTCGCTTACAACTGTATTGGGAACTGCATCATCATCAAACTCCGCCGAACCTGATAGTACGCTCCATTTGCCATTTCCGGCCGAAGCAGGTAATGCCGCGAGTGTTGTAGTATAGGTAAAATCAAGGACCTGATCGGGTCCTGCATCCGGTGTTGCAGGAGGTTCATAGAATATCACTTCAACCTCATCCGAGCCGGTGCAGCGCCAGTTGGTTTCGGTCCATGTGAATACCTTTGGGCCGTATGCATCAACAATAACCTCGCTGGTCTCCAACGCAGCATCATCAAACACGGCACCTGTGGCTGTCCACAATCCAGTTGAACCGGGAACATCCTTTACTGCGGCCAGAACATAGCGGTCGCTGCAAACTGCACTGTCAATGCCTGCATTGGCAACAGGTACTTCATACAGGGTAGCAGGATTGACCGCCACAAACAAAGCGGGGTTGGCCAAACAACTGCTGTCATCTTCTATTGAAGCAATTACAAAGGTTTGTGCTGAAACAGTCGGGTTGAACATCACCGAATCAGAGCTTCCGATGATGCCATTGACGGTTTTGTTGCCCAAACTGCCTCCGTTAACCGTAACGTCAAAGGGACCGTTACCAGTGACATTGAATTTCACATAAAGATCTTCGCCTTCACAAAGTTCCTCGTTGCTGATTACCACATTACCCTGAGGCAGCGGGTTGATTCTTACTTCAACAACATTGCTGGTGTCTGTGCATTCCCGCAGTCCCGGTGATGAAAATACCACCCTCCTGAAAAAGGTTTTTTGGGTGAGATCATCGGATTGTAAATGCTGATCCGTTGGGGCGAGCGCCAGCCATGAAAGGTTATCGGGGCTTTGCTCCCACTGGTAAGCATAGGTCTCAAACCCATGGACGGGCTGCGATCCGCTTAAGGTAACGGGTGTGCTGAAGCAGGTATAGCGAACAGGGGCGCCGGTAATGTTGTTGTTGTCAATGGGCAATTTCACCACAATGGTTTTCACAACCGTTGTGGTATCAACACATGCGTTGTTCTGCCCTGAGTAAACGATTCTCCTGTATGAGGTAGTATTGGTCAGCCGGTCAACCGCAAGGTTCATTCCGTTGCTTTCAGGTACGGTTGTCCAGTCACCCTGATCTTCTTGTAATTGCCACGAATAGGAATAGGCTCCGTTACCGCCCGAAGGGGGCAACGCATTCAATGTACCCGGACTGGTATTCATGCAGATGGAAGTATCTTTTTCAGCAAAAAAACGATTGTTCTCTATTACCGGAAGAACCAGGATGGTCCAGGTGTTGCTCGTATCGCGGCACCAGGCTGTGGAATTCACAACACGCCTGTAAAAGGTGGTATCGGTCAACCTGCCGGGATCAAAATTCACGCCGGTTCCGGCAACATTCCAGGTAACCTGGTTGGTGCTTTCTTCCCAACGATAAACGTAGTTGCCGTTGCCACCCGAAGGAAAAGGAGTAACGCCCTGCAATGGCTGGGCATTGGAGTTGTAGCAAATGGTATCCTCACCAGTGATCATGTTGTTGCTGATTGCCGGATACACATAGATTTGAAGGCCCCGGCTCACGTCAACAATGGTATCTGAAGTGACCACACGCCTGTACCAGGTTGTCTGCGTTAATGCAGGTGGCTGAAATGAAAGCAAAGAGATGTTTGTACCGCCGGATGCCGGTATCCAGGTATTGTTATCGATACTTTGTTCCCACACATGTGTGTACTGCCCGTCACCTCCTTTGGGCTGGCTTCCGGTAATCAACCCGGGAATTTGCCCGGCACAAATGGTATCTTTTCCCCTGAGTGTATTAAACAGGAAGCCGTTTAACGGGAGCATCAGGCTTTTTAACCTAACGCCATGATTTCCGTTTTCACCGCTTTGCGGGAAACAAGGTACGGTTCCGTGTAATCCTGCTGCCGAATCAATCAACGCAGGCATTGTGGTGCCGGCATGCCAGATAATTCCACCGCTTCCTCCGCCACCCGATCCGGTGCAGTTTTCCCCGGTTCCTGTTGTGGATCCGCCATTACCACCACGTATTTGAATAGCAATGGGACTACCGGAATAACTGTCGGCATCTATCAACACTGTGCCGCCGGCTCCGCCGCCGCCACCGCTACCCGTTGTTGATGCTGCACTTTGGCCGTTGGCTAAAATGGAACCTCCATTGCCAACCAGGGTACCTGTAATTATGATGACGATACCGCCGCCGTTGCCACCAGGTGAAGGTGTTGCCGATTCCATACGAGTACCGCTGCCACCGCCCCCGCCCATAACAATCTTGGCACTATCGAGGTACAATTCAAAACAACCTTCTCCACGCCAACCACCTGAAACAGAAAATCCTGTGCAAAAAGCCGACTGGTCTCCGCCATTGCCGCCTTCGTTGTAATTGCTTCCGCCGCCCCCGCCGGAGTATCTGCCGTTGCCGGCACCCCCTCCGCTGTAATTGAAGGCCGTGCCCATGGTATAAGGCCACGATGCGTTCACAACACCTTCACCTTTATATCCTGAGCGTCCTGTTTCAGCAGGGAGAAAATACAATGTATCTTTTACTTCAGCACTCTCATCGTACCTGCAATCACCGCTGTAATTCTCTACAGGCATGGCACCACCCCTGAAACCCTGGTAACTGACATTGATACTGCTGTAGAGCTTAACCGAATCGGCACCCAAAATGGCTACGATACCACCAACCTGGCCATCCCAGGCCCTGGCAGTAACCGGTCCGTCAACCGTTACCGTTTCTCCCTCAACAAACCGCACCAGCTGAATCTTTTCACCTGCATCATACTGGTTGGAAAGATTATCTGTAAAAACAACATAGGTAATTGGTCCGGTAACCACTTCGTCAACCTGAAGTACTTCATACCTCCCTGTGTTTTTTTTCTGATTTTTAATCCGCTGTTCCTTGGTAAGAAATCCTTCTTCATTTTCCAGCGTCACACCCGTCATTTGAATCAGCAATACCTTATCACCCGACTTAAATTCACCCAGGTGTCCGGGTAATGTTTCTGTAACACTAACTCTGTCAGTTAAAACATCATCAACTTTCAAATAATGATTTGGAGTGCTTGAGATACTGATGTTTTGGGATAAACCTGTCAAAATGATCAGTAACAGGCCAGATATGACGATAACGATGCGTTTCAAATTGCCAAAATTGGGTTTGTTTGATAGTTACTTGTCAGTTGTTCTTCAAATATATGAAAATAGCTACACGTTCATGTTTTATTTTATTAACATCTTATTCATACTGATAACACCGGCACAAGGTTTCATCACTTGCTGCTTTCCTGTTCCGCCGGTGCATATAAGGGAATCTCAAAAACAAAAGTCGTGCCATGGTTCACACGGGTTTTAAAAGTGATTGTTCCGCCAAACGACTCGATGCTGCTTTTCACAATGGATAAACCCAGGCCCATGCCGCTGGATTTTGTGGTAAAACTGGGAGTAAACATTTTGCCCTGCAATTCTTCAGGAATTCCTTTTCCGTTATCGGTAATGCTTACCCGCACCATCTTGCCGCTCAGGATCACACTTACACTTACCTTTCCCTGCCGGTTGTCGGGAATCGACTGAATGGCGTTCTTGATCAGGTTGATAAATACTCTGGAAAGCTGTTCTTTATCCGCAAATACGATGATCTGATCGCTTTCGTGTTCAAACACGAAATCCACATTTTCGGTGTTGGCAAATAAGTTCAGCGTCGATCTCACCTTATCCACTATATTAATTTCCTCATTAAAAGCCTTGGGCATTTTTGCAAAATTGCTGAATTCAGAGGCAATAAACGAAAGATTGTCTATTTGCTCTATCAGGGTTCGGGTAACCTTGTCCAGGTACTCCTCAAAATTATCGCGGTTATCCTGCCAGGTTCGCTGCAGATGCTGAACGCTCAGCTTCATGGGCGTAAGCGGGTTTTTTATTTCATGGGCAATCTGTTTGGCCATCTCACGCCATGCACTTTCGCGTTCCGAACGCGACAGCATTTCAAGGCTCTTAACCAACTCCTGAACCATGCGGTTGTATTCATCTACCAGGCCTGCAATTTCATCATGGCCTTTGTAATAGATCTGCTCATTCTTACGGCCTATCTTGATTTCGCTGAATTTCTTCTGTATCAGTCGCAGTGGCCTGGTTATCTGATCCGAAATAAAAGCAGTCATGGCAATAGTGATCAGAATCAGCAGCACATATACATTGATAATGGCTACCACAAGCGTAGTGACATCATTCCGCAATACATTCTGCCTGGTAAAATAGGGCAGATTGAGGTATGCCAGCAGTTTGTTCTGTGCATTCACAAAAGGAACATATGCGGATAAAAACGTCAGGTTACCCACATTCTCAGGGTGAATGAACTCGGCCTGTCTCTCAGTTACCATTTTGTTGTAAGCCCGTGGATCCATCTTACGCCCCAATATGCCCTTGTCAAAAAGATCGGATCTGGAAGTGGCCAGCAGATTGCCATCCGGATCAAAAAGATTGATATCGGAATAAAATACATCTGAGAATTTGATCAGTAACTGGTTCAGACTTGCATAGTCGTCACTTCTCCAGTCGGAATTGATCCGGTTCGGAAGATAAGCCAGCAAATGATCGAGTTCAACATAAACCGATTGTATTTTTTCACTGAGAATGTCATGTTGCTTCCGCTGGTATTGCTGAATGCTGAAATAAATTGTTCCCCCGCCCACCAGAATCAATGAAAGGAATAAAATGGCCATGATGGACAGCTGAATCTTGTTTTTAAAATTGAAAGTAAAGTCCTTTCCAAAAGCGGAGTAATTCTTAATCGCAACGTAAATCACTGCCAGTAAGTAAAGGAACAGAAAGAGGTAGGAAAACGAAACCAGCTTGTCGAAAAATGTAGCGGCGGGTTTGCTCACCATCACCGCATTGTCTTTATTCACATAATAGATCAGGTGATTGTATCCTTCAAACTTGTCGCTCCGGTTTTTATAAGTATTCAGGTCGAGGCTATACTGAAATGTCCCCGATTGTGTTACCAGCTGATTTTTATTATAGCGTGCAAAGGAATAGGCTTCCAGTAATTTGTTCTTTTGGTATTTTTTATCGAGCAATACATCAGGAAATCCGAGTTCTTCCGCAACCAGTCTTGATGAAAGCTCCAGGTAAAAACTCAATTCGTTCCGGTACCCGGGTTGTTTGTACTTCAGCCAACCGAGATAATTGATCTGGCCATTCTGAATATCCAGGTATGAGAAATTGGTGCCGGGCAGCTGCATGCTGCCACCCGACAACATGCCGGCATAATAATCATAACAATTCACCCATTGGCTCACCGAATCTTCATCAACAAGAATATTCACATCGGGTTCACAAACCTGAAAACGGATCTTGTACTTCCCCCAGAAACCATTGAAGTACCGGTTTCGCAGGTAATTAAAAATCTGGTCGTCTGGAACCTGTGAGTAAAGATACCGCTGAAAGGTTTCATCGTTGCTGAGTTTTTCGCTGATATCATAAAGCAGGTATTCAGCTACAGGATCATGCTGGGTAGCCAAATTGCTGGCCAATACCCTCATATTGTTCATCAGCTTCTGCCGGGTGTAGTTCGAAAAGAAATAAACGGAATAAACCGAAAAGAACATGACCATAAATGCCATAGTGGTGAAATTACCGGCCGGCATGTTCCGGTATTTTGTGAAAGCCAGCATGGCAAACAGCATCATAAAAGCCAGGTAAGATCCATAGTCGAGCCGGTAGCCAAAAAGGCAGAGCAGCAAGAAAATCCCTGAGCTTACCAGAACAAAAACCAGCAATAACTTAATCAGGCTGCAGGTTAACGGACAAATCGAGAGCAGTTTATTGGTCAACAGGAGTAACCCTATAAAATGTATGGCGGTGATTGTAAGACCAATAACCGTGTAAACGCCCAATGAAGCTACCCTGTAAAACTCAAAGTTGATGGTTGAATGCAGGATCAGCGTTGACAACAGAAAATGGGTATAAATAAAAAAACAAGTGAGCACAGCAATCATAATCACAACAGCGGCAGGGTTCCCACCCGGTTTTTCTTTTGCTTTTGGCGCCGGGAATGTGAATGATGAAAAGAATTCGATTATAATAAACAGGATCAGCAGCGTATTGATCAATACGTCGCCCAGCGACGGCAGCCATGCTGATTTGGCAAAGGGAACGGGCCCGAATAATTCCAGATCATAGAGGTTAACAGGGAAATGATATTTGTACTGCAGCCAACGCATTGCGGCGATCAAAGGAATAAGCATCAGCAGGGCAAGATTTCGCAATCCCGGTTTCCTGATCTGGCCGATGAAGCTATGAATGAGCAACAGCAAACTGATCAGGACCAGCAGAAACATAACCGGGATGAAGTACTTTTCAAAGCCTGCGTATCGGATCTCCTCTCCGCTGAACTTAATAGAGAACAGGTAAATGCCTTCCCAATCCAGAACAGAGAACGAACCAGGCTTTGCTTCGGTATACAATTCGGTGGATGCGGGCAGTTTCAAATCAGGCTGAAAACGGCTTTCCAGGTAATCGTTCTCATAGGGATATTCAGTTTTTACCAGAATGAGCCCGTATGCCTTTAAAGAATCATTGAGATAAGGTTTAATAACATACCATGAGTTGGAAATAAACTGAAAATGCCTTCCGGTAAAGTTACCCTCATCAAAAAGGGAGAACGACAGGGAATTATCCGACCAATAAATAAGGCTGTCGTTACGATATGCCAGCACAACTATTCCTTCGTTGTCCGGGAGGCTCGTGTTGAGTTGCCAGTTGCCGGCCTGCAGCTTCTCCACCAACCGGTCAGTGCGCCTGAACTTTTTGTTTATTTCTTTCTGCAACCGCCGGTGATCGGCTTTTTTATAATGCCAGTTGTCCAGTAGCAAATTCCCGGACACCGCAATCAGCAACAATATCAGAAAGGTAAGAATGGTTCTGCCCGTTTTCATAGTTATGGCTGGTGCATTATTTGGTTGATGTTTCATGCATGATGATAGGGTTCTCCCCTGATGATGGTAAAAGCCCTGTAGAGTTGTTCCAGAAAAACCAGCCGCACCA
>CAYTNC010000093.1:0-9111 GCA_964438935.1 uncultured Bacteroidales bacterium | reverse complement strand
TCTGACCCCCTGCTGCCCAGTTGGTCAATGATGTTTGGGAGGAATTGATGTTGATTACACCGCCTTTTTTCCATCCTAACAAGGTGTCCACCTTTTGGGTTTTCAGTAGCTTTTCTCCTTCTGTAACTTGTCCGAATGTAGCAATTACCGCCACAAGCAACAATAATGTTAATAATACTTGTTTCATAATTAGAATTTGGTTGGTTTTAAAACATGATTGATATAACTATTGAAAATAGTCCCACTACACAAATTTATAAAAAACCTACATATTAACAAATCTGTATATTTTCATTAAAAAATGCCATACATCAGCCTTCCCATTGCTAGATAAATTGAAAGACCGATGATGTCGTTGGTTGTGGTAATAAACGGGCCGGTAGCCAGGGCAGGATCTATTTTGAATTTCTGGAGGGCAAGCGGAATAAATGTACCGAATACTGAGGCAAAAATAATCACTGCAAAGAGCGCTATACTTACAGTAATGGTAAGCGCAAAGGAATCGCTGAATGCAAAATTGTACAAAAATATGAGTCCCGAAAGTATGGTCCCGTTAATAACCGCTACTGAAAGTTCTTTCATCAGTTTGCCTGCAATTCCCTGTAGATCAATAGTTCCGGCAGCAATTCCCTGTACAACAATAGAAGATGACTGTACGCCTGCATTTCCACCCATTGCGCCGATGAGCGGAAAGAACAGCGCCATTTCAGGCGATATCTTCAATTCGCTTTCATGCATGCTGATGACCCATGACCCCAGAATACCGCCGGTGAGGCCAATGATCAGCCAGGGAAGCCTGGCTCGCGTTAGCAGCAACACATTATCGGAATGTTCCACATCTTCTGTAATACCTGATATCATCTGGTAATCTTTTTCTGCTTCTTCCTTAATGACGTCTACCACATCATCAATGGTGATACGGCCCACCAAACGACCAACGGTGTCTGTAACCGGAAGGGTGATCAGGTCATATTTATTCATTATGTTAGCTACCTCTTCGGAAGGCGTATCTGTTTTTACCGAGATGATATCGGTTTTCATGATGTTTTTGATCCGTGAAGAGGGCCGTGAGATCAGCAGTCTTTTAAAAGAAACCATACCAATCAGCACATTGTCATCGTTTACAGCATAAACGGTATAAAACTCAATAACATCACTGGCTTGTTTCCGGATTTCACGGATACATTTGGCCACATCCCAGTTTTCGTTCACTTTTAATAACTCCTTGGCCATCAATCCGCCGGCAGTATCTTCATCGTAACTGAGCAGATCTGCAATATCGCCTGCCTGCTCAACGTCCTCGAGATTCTGAAGTACCTCTTCCTGTTTTGCTTCGGACAATTCGCTCAGAAAGTCAGCCGCATCATCCGATTCCATATTGTCAATTACCTTGCGGGCAATCTCCTCCCCGGGCATTTCTTCTATGTACTGCTCCCGTTCATCATCAGGCAGCTCTACGAGTACATCCGCTGATTTTTCATTCTCGAGCAGGTTATAAAGAAACTGCGATTCGTCGGGCTCCAGCTCACTGAAGATTTCAGCTATATCAGCCGGATGCAGTGGGTTGATCTTTTCAAGTGCTGCGACATCATCTTTTTTTTCGATCAGCAGTTTGAGATCGTCGATATACTCCCGGGTAAGTTCAAAAGGCATGGATACTTAATTTAAAGAGGTTAATCATTCTCTGGTTTTGAACCGGATGTCTGCTGCCCGATCAACAGGGCAAGTTTAATAAATTCATCAACTCCCAGTTGTTCAGGGCGCTTCTGAAAAACAGGGTCTGATGGTTCCAAATTTAATAAAATGCTCTTTAATGAATTGCGCAGTGTTTTTCGTCGCTGGTTAAACCCCGTCTTTACCACCTTCTTGAAGAATTCATCGGAACACTCGAGTTGCTGCCGGCTATTTCTTCTCAACCTGATTACAGCCGACTGCACTTTTGGGGGCGGATTGAAAACCTGCGGCGGAACAGTAAACAGGTATTCTATTTCAAAATACGCCTGAAGCAACACGCTCAGTATGCCGTATTCCTTTGAACCCGGAGGAGAAGCTATGCGGGACGCCACCTCTTTTTGTATCATGCAAATAGTTTCGATAACCAGATCACGAGATTCCAGGATCTTAAAAAAGAGCTGACTGGAAATATTGTACGGGAAATTACCGATAACAGCAAAAGGTTTGCTGAACACCTGATTCATATCCAGGTCAAGAGCATCCCGGGAAATAATCTGATCACCGATATCCGGAAATCTTTGATTGAGATAGTCAACCGAGGCCCTGTCTATTTCAACGAAACGCAGGTTCTTGTTGCTGTTTTCAAGCAGGAATTCAGTCAGAACACCCATGCCCGGTCCAATTTCGAGGACACTGTCATAATCCTTCCAGCTGAGGCTGTTCACTATTTTCAGTGCAATATTTTTATCTGTCAGAAAATGTTGGCCAAGGCCTTTCTTGGGTTTTACCGGAATCACAAACAGTATGTTTTAATGCAAAAATATCTAAATTCGGGGTTTCATTTAAGGTTTTATGCATTATAATTTCGATGAGATCATACCTCGCGAGGGAACGGGGAGTGTTAAGCACGACCTGAAAAAAGCCCTTTTCAATAGTGAAAGCGTTACTCCTATGTGGGTGGCGGATATGGACTTCAGAACACCCGATTTTATAATCGGCGCAATTCAAAAGCGACTGGACCATGAAATTCTGGGGTATACCTATATCGGACCTTCATTCTATGAGTCCATTGTGAACTGGAACAAACGCCATCACAAGTGGAACATCAAACCCGAATGGATCTGCTTTTCCCCGGGAGTGGTTCCTGCATTGAATATGCTGGTCATGGCCTTTTCCAATCCGGGCGACAGCATCATCATCCAGCCTCCCGTTTATTTCCCTTTTTTTACCGCAGTTAGAAATCATGGCAGAAATTTAGTCGTGAATCCACTTGCATACCGCAACGGAAAATATGAAATGGATTTAGCCGACCTCGAGGCTAAGATTGACAGCAACACACGAATGCTGATTCTCTGCAGTCCGCATAACCCTACGGGCAACGTCTGGTCGCCTGAAACATTGCTGAAACTGGCTGAGATCTGCCTGAAAAATAACATATTGATAGTTTCCGATGAGATTCATGCCGACCTGGTTTATTCAGGTTACAGGCACATTCCTTTGGCAAGCTTATCTGATGAGTTGGCTGCAAACACGATCACCTGCATGGCGCCGAGTAAAACCTTCAATATTGCCGGGTTGTCCACTTCGTACCTGGTAATTCCCAACGTACAACTCAGGAAACGGTTTGAGAAAGTTCTTGATGAGGTACACGTGGGGGAGGGCAATATATTTGGATTTGTGGCCGCCGAGGCAGCCTATAATCATGGCGACAACTGGCTGAGCCAGTTGATGGCCTATCTTGAAGGCAACCGGGATTTTCTTAGCGATTTTATTGAAAAACATATTCCGGCTATCCGGGTGATCATTCCGCAGGCAACCTTCCTGGTTTGGCTCGATTGCAGCGGACTGGGATTAAAGCCGGACGCGCTTAAAAAGTTCATGATCTATGAAGCAGGCCTTGGATTGAATGACGGGCCCCAGTTTGGACCCCAGGGCGAAGGCTTTCAGCGCATCAATATTGCCTGTTCGAGGCAGGTATTGCATGAAGCCCTTAAAAAATTGCAGGCATCAGTCGATAAGTATTTAATGAAATAGGGAACTTTTTTCTTAAAATGTAGTAAGAGAAGTAGATCAAATTACTATAAATTTTCACTAATTTAGTTTTGACTTATTAGGAATATAATCAGTAGTTACCATGAGACTTAAAATAGCCGCTAAAATCGGCCTGGGGTTTGGTATCATAACCATTGCTGTCATCTTGAATGCCTGGATTACCAGCAGAACGCTGGAAAGAAGCCGGAATATCAACGAGAAAATAATGAACGTGTATACGCCTTCGGAAGCTTTCATTTCGGATTTATACACCAGAATCAGCGATTCGCGTATGCTGATCAAGTCGTGGGTTTCCATCGACCACATCTCGGATACCCCGGACAAGCTCAAGCTGAAATCCTTGCATACTACAGATTACAAAGCGGTTATGGACACGCTGAAACACCTGAGCGTTTATTGGGACAGTCTTCAATTCAGGCAGGCGCTATATCATATCGACTCGCTCATTGTGGATTCGCTGTTCCCAAAACACCAGTACATTATGGATCAGCTGAATTCGCTTGAAAAATATGACGATACCTTTGTTGTTTTTGAGGTTACCCCCATGACTGAAGAGGGTGGTGAAGTAATGGCGCTTACTCACAATGCGCTGCTGCAAATCGACAGGTTAAAACAAAGTCAGAAAGCTGTTGTGGAACAAGGACGGCAACAAATGTTGTCTACTTTTAGCCGATTTCAGAACTGGATATTCATTATGGGCCTGATACTCGTTGTGGGGGCCATTGTTATAGGAATACTTACCATCAATTCGCTGGCCATACCCATCAACCATACCAAAAACATCCTGCTTTCAATGGGCAGGGGTGTATTGCCCAAGGAAAAACTAACGGAAGGAAGTGATGAACTTGGACAAATGGCCAAAGCCTTAAATATGCTGGTTCAGGGACTTACCAATATTTTTAACTTTTCACTGCAGATCGGGAAAGGTAATTTCAATACACATTTTGAACCGCTGAGCGAAGAAGATGTATTGGGTCATTCACTGCTTGACATGCGCAACGAATTGAAGAAAGCAGGTGAGGAAGAAATCAAGCGAAAGGAAGAGGACGAGCACCGCAACTGGGCAGCCCAGGGTGTGGCCAAGTTCAGCGATATCTTAAGGAAAAATACCGATGAACTGGATGAGCTGTCTTATAACATCATCAGCAACCTGGTTAAGTATACCAATTCCAATCAGGGGGGTATTTATATTGTAAACGACTACGACAAGAACAACCTGTTCATCGAAATGAAAGCCAGTTATGCTTATGACCGGCGAAAATTCATTACCAAGCGGATTGAAATTGGGGAGGGCTTGGTAGGCAGGTGTTATCAGGAAAAGGAAAAGATCTACCTGACTGATATTCCACATGATTATATGAAAATTACATCAGGACTTGGGGAGGAAAGCCCGCGTGCTTTGCTGATTGTTCCCCTGGTATATAACGATGTAATTTACGGATTGGTTGAGATCGCTTCATTTAATGAGTATCCGGCTCATGTGACCGAATTTATCGAAAGAATTGGGGAAAGCATAGCTGCTACCATTTCATCGAGTAAAGCTCAGATACAAACCGCTTTGCTCCTTGAACAATCGCAGCA
This sequence comes from uncultured Bacteroidales bacterium, assembly GCA_964438935.1. Taxonomy (GTDB): domain Bacteria; phylum Bacteroidota; class Bacteroidia; order Bacteroidales; family UBA10428; genus UBA5072. The sequence goes on along the minus strand of CAYTNC010000093.1, from coordinate 3,804 downwards.
GCAGGCTGAAGAGATGTCCTCCCAGGAAGAAGAAATGCGCCAGAACATGGAAGAACTCAGGGCAACACAGGAACAATCGGCCCGACGTGAGGAAGAACTGCAGCTTGAAGTCAATGAATTGCGCAAACGTTTGAAAGATAAAAATTAGTACATTTTTAATGCGACCTACACTACTTATTCTTGCTGCTGGAATGGGCAGCCGTTACGGAGGTTTGAAGCAGGTGGACCGCTTTGGCCCTGCCGGAGAAACCATTGTGGAGTATTCAATATACGATGCCCTGAGGGCAGGTTTTGATAAAATAGTTCTGGTTGTGAGGCGCGAGTTTGTCAACGATTTCAGGGAAATAGTACTGAAACGTGCCATGAACAAAGCCGACATTAGTTTTGTATACCAGGATCTGCAAAAACTTCCCGAAGGTTTTGAACTTCCACCCGACAGGGTGAAACCTTGGGGAACCGGCCATGCAGTGATGATGGCTGAGCAGGAAATCACAGCACCTTTTGCCGTGATCAATGCAGATGACTTTTATGGCGCCGAATCTTACAGGATCATGTATGATTTTCTGAGTAAACCTTCACCCGGAAAAACCGAGGAGTATTACCTGATGGGTTACCGGCTGGATAATACATTATCTGAATCGGGGTCAGTTTCCAGGGGCGTTTGCCGTGTTGACCCGGAGGGTTACCTGACTGCCATACATGAACACAAAAAGATAGCCAGAGAGGGAAATTCTATTTCAGGTGAAATGGATGGAAGCCCGCGGGTTACCTTTTCCGGTGATGAGCAGGTATCCATGAACCTGATCGGATTTCGCCCCTCCATGTTCAACCATTTAAGAAGACTCTTCGTTTCTTTTCTCAAGCAGCAAATCACAGAAAATACCGCTGAGTTCTATATACCTTTTGCCATGAACGAAGTAATCAACTCAGGTCAGGCATGTGTCAAGGTTTTGCAAACACCTGAAAAATGGTTCGGGGTTACCTACCGCGAAGATCGGGAGATGGTTGTTAACAGCCTCAGAAAACTGGTTGATCAGGGCAAGTATCCGCCGGATCTTTGGGTATGACTGGTACAACATAATAGCTAAAGGATATGAGTGTCATACGATTTGGGGTTTCTCTTGAAAAAGAAACCATGGGAAAGCTGGATAGCTATGTGAATGACAATAACTTTCCCAATCGCTCCCAGGCAATCCGGAATCTGATCGAGAAATATGCCGTGGAACAGAAATGGCAATGCGACAACCAGGTGGCTGGTGCCATAGTCATCGTGTATGATCACCACAAAAGAAATATCGATAACGAAATCAATGAAGTACAGCACGAACACCACCACCTGATCATCTCATCACAACATGTTCATCTGAGCCACGAAACCTGTCTGGAGACCATTGTGGTCAAAGGCAAGGCATCAGAACTTACCCTGCTTGCCGACAAGATTATTTCACTCAAGGGTATTCACCATGGCAAACTAATTATGACCAGAACCTGACATAATTTGTTTCCTCAGGGCTTCCCGGACGAACCTGCTTTCATACTTAATCAGGCTAAATACTATGCCCTTTGAAATGCCGGGACCTTTTAATAGGCACCATTCTTCCGTGATAGTTTAACTTTCCGGCAGTGGTGCCACTGATAGTCGCATCGGCTCCTGCATCAGGAGATATATTCATAAATATATCATATGGTCCCAAGGGGGTCATAGCCATTATTCTGATTGAATAAGAACCTTTTGTTTTTCCAACTTTTTCAACCCTGAAATCACGTATGGTTCCTTCAGCTGTTAAGCCTCCCATGCCATTAGGGCCTCCAAATCCGAATTGAGGAGCAGTCTGAATGGTTATTTCTGAAGAATCTACAATGATGAAGTTCAGGTTGCTGCTGACAACCACCCTGCGTCCGGTTCGGTTGCTCAGGTAATCTGCCTCCAGTACAAACCTCTGAGCTTTGATCATCTGATCTACCAATTGTGCCATGGCCTCTCGTTCAGTCCGTTTTTGTTCGGCCTTTTGTTCCTTAGTCAGTTTTTGCGACGTCTTGTCGTCAAGTTGCTGCTCTATCTGCGAATATCCTTGTGTGGCAAATAAACAGCATACGAGGAAGAGAATATACTTTTTCATGGTAATAAGCATTTAAGTTAATCTGTCTATAAACCTCAAAATATGTGCCACTTATATACCAAAGCAAGTATCGGATGCAGGTTCTTCTGTAAATTTCGTTAAATTTGTAACCCCGTATAACAATTCACCATGGCAGATCTTATTCATCTACTCCCCGATTCAGTGGCAAACCAGATAGCTGCCGGTGAGGTGGTGCAACGTCCGGCCTCGGTTGTCAAGGAACTGGTTGAGAATTGCATAGATGCTGGATCCGGCATGGTAAGGGTAATTGTCAGGGATGGTGGTAAGACGCTCATTCAGATAATCGACAATGGCTGTGGCATGTCGGATACCGATGCAAGAATGAGTTTTGAAAGGCATGCTACCTCCAAAATCAGAGAGGCAGGAGATCTGTTTGCAATCAGAACGCTTGGTTTCAGAGGCGAGGCCCTGGCATCGGTAGCTTCTGTAGCACAGGTAGTGCTGCGTACCCGGAAACCCGGAAATGAACTGGGTACTGAAATTGTCATATCAGGCTCTGTTGTGGAATCGCAGGAGGCTGTAAACTGTACACCGGGAAGTAGTTTTACAATCAAAAACCTGTTTTATAATGTTCCTGCCCGACGGAAATTTCTGAAAACAAACAATGCCGAGTTCAAGCACATCATATACGAATTTCAGCGGATTGCCCTGGCAAATCCCCATGTGGAATTCATGCTTGAACACAACGATGAGGAAGTTTATAACCTGCCACGAACCAGCCTGAAACAGCGCATTATTCATCTTTTTGGCAAGAATATCAACCAGAACCTGACCAATATTGATACGGAAACCAGCCTGGTTAATATCTCGGGGTTCATTGGCAAGCCTGAATACGCCAGGCGAAGTCCAGGTGAGCAGTTCTTTTTCATCAACAAGAGATTCATGAAACATCCTTATTTTCATAAGGCGGTTCTGTCAGCTTATGAAAAAATCCTGGCTCCCGATACCATACCTTCCTACTTTATTTTTCTCGAAGCAGATCCCGATACAATTGATATAAACATTCATCCTACCAAAACGGAGATCAAATTTGAGAACGAACCAGCCATTTTCCAGATTCTTACTGCAGCTACGCGTGAAGCGCTGGGCCGGTTCAACCTGTTGCCCTCCATTGATTTCAATACGGAAAGTGCCATGGAATTCCCTGTATTCCGCCAGGACGATCCGATACGTGTACCGGAAATTTCCTATAACCGGAATTACAATCCTTTCGATGAGGAATACAAAATACCCGGGCGCAACAGCGAACGGGAACAGGATAACCTGAAGAACTGGGACAAGCTTTATAATCAGACAGATTTTACTACCGGGAATCAGAGCCAGACATCAGCTTCCGTGCCTCAGCAAACGCTACCGATGAATGGCGGCACCAGTCATGATATGCTGATTCAATTGAAGAACAGATATATTCTTACCCCGGTTAAATCGGGTCTGATGATGATCGACCAGCGGAGGGCCCATGAACGGATTCTTTACGAACATTATATCCGTTCCTTTGCCATGAATTATCCTGTGGCACAACGCACCCTCTTTCCTGAAACGGTTGAAATGGACCCGGCCGATTACATGATGATCCTGGAAATTTTGGATGACCTGCATGCCATCGGTTTTGATGTTCGCGATTTTGGCTCAAATTCGGTTGTAATCAGCGGCTATCCTGCCG
>CAYTNC010000092.1:0-9116 GCA_964438935.1 uncultured Bacteroidales bacterium | reverse complement strand
TTTTGGTAACACCTGACCCGGTTATCTCGTAAATCTTTTATTGTTATCTTTGAGTATATTAAGCCTAACGCTATGAACAGTGCCGCTGAAAAAGATACCATGGACTCTGGAAATAAGTTCAACCGAGCCATGCTAAATCCCGCATCCTGGAGTATAAAATGGAAGATTCTGCTGAATTTTCTTTTAAGAGCTATCGTTGCAATAGGTTTATTGATTGCTTTGATCAGCCTGGTTCAAAGGAAAAATTCCATACAGGAGGCAACCGATAAGCTCTTGCTGCTTACTGAAGCCAAATCAACCAGCGTGGAGGAGTATTTTAATCATATCTCTCAAAAACTTGCAGCCTTTTCAGCGGATCGTTACACGCTGGAAGCATTTAATCAGCTTAATAATGCATTTCTGGGGATTGAGAATGACAACTACTTTACACCAACAGTTACCAGTATCGACAGGTTCAGGCTGTTAACAGAAGGCTTTTACAATACGGAAATTTTGCCTGCTCTCAATGGTGTTACAGCCGGTGATATGAATGTGAATGCGCTGCTACCGGATGACAACAGACAACTAATCATGCAGTATTTGTACCTGGCTGGCAACTCAAAAGCGCTGGGAAGCAAACATATTATGGTAAAGGCTGAGGACGGCAGCACTTATAGCTATATGCACACCCAGTATCATCCTGAGATGCTCAAATCCGTGCGAAATATTGGCATATCCGACATCATCTTCGTTGATTACAAAACCGGATATGTTACCTATTCTGTAATGAAAAACCTCGATTTTGGGACCAGCTTGTTTGAAGGCCCTTACAAAAACAGCGGATTGAGTCTTGCTTTTAAAAGTGCTATTGCTGGTAAACCACAAGGAGTTGTTTCATACACAGATGTTACGTTATATCTTCCGGATATTTATAAACCCTGCCTGTTCATTTCGGCTCCTGTTTATTCAGGGACGCAACTTCTGGGAGCTGTCATTTTTAAGATCGATGTAGCTGCTCTGGACCGGCTACTGGCAATTGATAAGGAACGGCTGAATTTCGGGCGCAGTTTGAAAACAGTTTTGATAGGCCCTGATCTGCTTTACAGGAATAATGATTCGGAGTTTGCTGAAGATCCTGAAGGGTATTTGCGCAAATTGAAACATCATGCAAGTAATGCAGATGTCCCATTGAAAGCATCGGAATACAAAAGCACTACGATGATCCAACCGGTTGATCCCGGGGCTTTCGATGAGGCGCTTAAAGGAAAGGAAAAAGTGGTGAAATATATTACGGAAACGGGGAATAGAGTGCTTTGCAGCTATGCGCCTTTAAAGGTCGACCACCTGAATTGGATTGTTGTCAGCCAGATCAACATTTCTGATGTTCTTGCTTCATTACACAGGCTGATGCGGATTTTAATTGTCATCACCCTGTTAATAGCTGTGATACTCTATTTCATATCAAATGTTATCAGCAAATCACTAAATGAAAGATTGGTAAGGCTTGCGAAAAGCATGGCTACATTGGCCAGAGGTGAAAGGCTGAAGGATGTGGAAGCCGGTGCGGATGATGAAATCGGGAAGGCATTCAGGGCACTTGAAAAACTGAACAACCGTATCAGCTATTCATCTTCATTCGTTGCAGAGCTGGGTAAGGGAAAAATTGAACTTGATTTTCCGGTTGAGGGTGAGGATGATTCCTATGGCTTATCCATGAAGAATCTGAAACAAAATCTGGTTATCCGAAGGGAAGAGGAAGAAAAGCGCAAAAAGGAGGATGAGATCAGAAACTGGACAGCCCAGGGCATTGCATCATTCAATGATGTATTGCGGATGGATAACAATGATCTGGATAAGCTTTCGATCAGCATCGTGAGAAATCTTATAGGTTACCTGAATGCTTGTCAGGGAGCGTTGTTTCTTATTGAAGACGAAGAGGCCAGATACCTTAACCTGGTGGCAGCATATGCCTACGACCGTCAGAAATTCATGAAAAAAAGGATTGAAATAGGAGAAGGTCTGGCTGGCACCTGTGTGCTGGAAAAGAAAACCATTTTAACGAATAAAATACCTGATAATTATATTTCCATTACCTCTGGTTTGGGAGGGGCAAAGCCAAAATGTCTGCTGATAGTGCCTTTGAAAAAAGATGATGAAGTGTTGGGTGTGCTGGAGCTTGCTTCCCTGGAGGATTTTAAACCTCACGAAGTGGAGCTTGTTGAAAAGGTTGGTGAAAGCATTGCTTCAGCATTGATAACGGTAAAACTTCATGTGCAAACAAGCCAGTACCTAGAGAGGTTTCAACAGCAGACTGAGGAAATGAAAGCTCAGGATGAAGAGCTCAGGCAGAATATAGAAGAGCTTCAGGCTACCCACGAGCAAATGGAAAGGCTTAAACAGGAAGAAAACGAGCACAACAAGGCTATGATGAAGGAGCTTGAGGATTACCGCCAGTTGCTGCTCAATGTGTTGGACAACATACCCGGGAAGATCTATGTTAAGGATGCTGAAGGCAGGTTGTTGCTATTAAATTCAGAGGCAGCCAAAGTTTATCGGAAAACCGTTAGTGAATTAATAGGTACTTCTGATTTTGATAATTATCCTGCTGGTGAAGCCAAGAATATTCATGAGGCAGAACTGAAAATAGTTAAAAGTGGACCTGAGACATACATGGAGGAAGAATCCCTGGCGGGTGAAAAAAGATTTTTGCGTATTACAAAAATGCCCTTGTATCTGCCACATATAAATCAAACCGGGTTGCTGGGAATTCAGATTGATGTGACCGATATGATGCTGGTTCAGGAAGAAATCAAGAAAAAGGAAGAGGCTTTGTTGAAGGAAAAGGCCTTGATGGATGCTTTACTGGATAGTGTTCCTGAGCTTATTTATTATAAGGATAAACAAAGTAAATTTATCCGGTTTAGCAAATCGATGTTGAAACATTTTGGACTTCAAAAACAGGAAGAGCTTAATGGAAAATCTGACTTCGACTTCTATGCTGAAGAACACTCGCGTCCTGCCTATGAAGATGAGCAACGGATAATTAAAACAGGGAAGGCCATTATTGATCTGGAAGAGAAAGAAGTAATGGAAGATGGACGCGTGAGATGGGTAAACACAACTAAAATGCCGTTGTTAGATATTCATGGAAAGATTATTGGAACTTTCGGCATTACCAAAGATATATCCCACTTAAAGAGGATGCAGATGGAAGCTATGGAGAAAACCGAAGAACTCACGGCCCAGGAAGAAGAACTGAAGCAGAATCTTGAGGAAATGCAAGCCACCCAGGAGGACCTCATGCGCCAGGTCGAAGAAAATAAGAAGATACAGGAAGCACTTGGCAAAGAAAAAGCGCTGATGGATGCCCTGATGAACAATGTTCCTGATAGTATTTATTTCAAAGATAAACAAAGCCGTTTTCTTAGGGTTAGCAGATCATTACTCAACTTATTCGGACTGAAAAAGGAAGAAGAATTAATTGGTAAGAGCGACTTTGATTTCTTTGCAGAAGAGCATGCGCGGCCTGCCTACCTGGCTGAACAGGATATTATCAAAACCGGAAGGGCCGTTATTGATTTAGAAGAAAAAGAAATATTGACGGATGGTCGAATGAACTGGATCACCACTACAAAAATGCCTCTGATTAGTGCAAATGGTGAGGTCATTGGAACCTTCGGCATCAGTAAGAATATTTCCCACATCAAGAAACTCCAGCAGGAAGCTATGGAGAAAACTGAGGAACTCAGGGCACAGGAAGAGGAATTAAAACAAAACCTTGAAGAAATGCTGACAACCCAGGAGGACCTGATGCGACAGGTAGAAGAAAATAAGAAGATACAGGAGGCTCTCGGTAAAGAAAAGTCATTGATGGACGCAATGATGAATAACATGCCCGAATTGATTTATTTTAAAGACAGGGAGAGCAGGTTTATCCGGTTCAGCAAATCCATGCTGAAACATTTCGGACTTAAAAAGGATGAAGAACTGATCGGAAAGAGTGATTTTGATTTCTTTGCCGAGGAGCATGCCCGACCGGCGTTTCTGGACGAGCAAAATATTATCAGAACCGGAAAGCCCATTATTGATTTGGAAGAGAAAGAGGTCTCAGAGGATGGCAGGGTGAATTGGGTAAATACCACTAAAATGCCGCTCAGGAATACTGATGGTGAGATTATTGGTACTTTTGGCATGTCTAAAAGTATTACCCGAATCAAGAAACTGGAACTTGAGGCCAATGAAAAATCAAAACAAATCAAAGAGACTGAAAAAAGGATGGCGGAATTGGAAAAGGAAATTGCCCGGTTGAAGAAGGGGCGGTAGATTTAAGATCCAAGAGTCAAGAACCAAGAACCAAGATTTAAGAGCCAAGACAGGGACAAGAGACGAGTGACGAGTAGAACCAAGAGGTAGGAACTAACGGCCAACAGCTAAAGGCTAAAGGCCAACAGCTAAAGGCTATTCCAAGTGGTTTCCGGGGATAATGCTGTAAAATTTTACCAATTGCTTTTATTGAAATTGATTTTTATTATTTTTGCAGCCCAATGGTTCCGTAGCTCAGTTGGATAGAGCAACAGCCTTCTAAGCTGTGGGTCGCGCGTTCGAATCGCGCCGGAATCACATAATAAATAAAGCAGGCCACCGCCTGCTTTATTTATTATGTGATCACGAGCGGCCTGAGCTGCGAGTAATCACTATATTTTATGGCGGCCTTTGGCCGCCTTTTTGCTTCTAAATTGACGGCGCGATCACGAGCGGGCAGTGGGTTGGTCTGTGGGAGACGAGTAATCACTATATTTTATGGCGGCCTCCGGCTGCATTTATGCATACATGCTGAAGGAGGAATTACTGAAATCTATTGTGTTCATTACCCTTATGTGAACAAGGCATTTGACAAGGCGTATGTTGTTTCCATGCGGGAATTGGCGGAAGCGCATAGACAAAGAGCCGGGGAAGGCAAAGTCGCACAATGAACCATCAGGCATATTTCCTTACCAGCGAAATAAGTTGTTCTTTGCTAAATGGCTTGGCAATGTAATCGATGCACCCCTTGTAAAGTGCATTGTCCCGGTCTTTGGAAAAACCATAGGCAGTTTGTGCCACTATGGGTAATTCAGGCCGGAATTTCAAAATCTCCACAGTACTTTCATATCCATTCTTTACAGGCATCCGGATATCCATTAATACCAGGTTGATCTGGGGGTTTGCTACACATAGTTTAACGGCTTCGGAGCCGTTAACGGCTCTGATAATCTTGTATCCTAACTGGTCAAGTACGGTTTGTACAAAGGCATAATTGGAATCCTCATCTTCAGCAACCAGTATGGTTTTCCCTGATGTCCTGTTGTTTTGTGCATGATTGGTTTGTTTGTATTCTTTCCCGGTTTCCTGAATGTTCCGGTAAGGTATGGTAAAAGAAAACTTGGAGCCCACACCCGGGACGGATTCTACCTCAAATTGTCCACCCAGTATGCTGACATAGGCAGATGCCAGAGAAAGACCAAGTCCCAACCCGCCATAAAGTGTGGCACCTGAATTTGCTACCTGGTAAAACCGATCAAAAATCCTTTCATGTTCTGATTCGGGGATACCAATACCGGTATCTGTAACAGAAAAGCCTAACAGATCGTCTTTTCTAAAACAATCCAGCTCTACCGATCCCTTTTCTGTAAATCTGAATGCATTGTTCAGCAGGTTGGTCAACACACTGATTACTTTGTTCTCATCTGTTATGATGATGGCATCAGGCCCAGAGCATACTGTGCTGATTTTAAAACCAATTCCTTTCTTTTGAGCTTCAGGCAAATATTGCCTGTACAGTATATTCAGCAATTGGTTGAGATTGGTTTCGGATTCGTTTTTTACAATCTGCCCGGTTTCAATTTGTGAGATTTTGAGTATGTCGTCTATAATGGCAAGCAACTGATTGTTAGCTTGTGTTATGATCTGGTTATATTGTATCTTTTTTTCATCCGTAAGGCCAGTCTGGCCCATTAATCCTGCAAAACCAATAATGGCATTCAGGGGAGTCCTTATTTCATGCGAAATATTATGAAGAAAGGCTGTTTTAAGCCTGTTGCTTTCCTCAGCCTTTTCCTTGGTAAGGGTGAGGTTTTCAAAAAGGTGTGCATTTTCAAGTGCCAGGCTGGTGATGTTGGAAAAAGTGGTGAACAGGTCTATGTCATGTTTTCCAAAGTCATGGATCCTGTTAACCGTGCCCAGAATAATAACTCCTTCTACCTTGTTTTCTACAATCAGAGGTATGTAAACAATGGATCCCAGGTTCTTGGTTTCAACAATCAGGCTTTCTTCTTTTGTCAGCACAGCATCTTTAGTATCGGCTACAATTACCGACTTTTTCGTTTCGATAACTGTTTTGATATGTAGATGGTTATCCAAACTGGCATTTCTGAACTCATCAGGGAACTCATCTGGTAGAGGCGGTGAGGTAACCACCAGTCTGACTGCATTCCCATTGATCAGATAAATGGCACTCGTATCGCTTCCTACAAGATTGGCGGCATGCTCAACGATTTTTTCAAGTACATTCTTTTTTTGAACAGATTCCAGTAAACTCAGACTCATGGTAAAGAGTCTCGAAATGTCCTTGAAAACAGACTTCTGTTCATTCAGGATGACAACCTTTTTTTCAGCTTCTCGAAGTTTTACACTGAGCTCCTGAATTGTTGCCTCTAACTCCGAGATATACTCTTTTTCTTCTTTACCCATAAGCTTTTTGCAGGTCAATTATTACGCTGCTGAGTTTTGTTACATCAATAACTGATTCTACGGAAAATTAATCAATTATGAATTGAAATGCAAACTTAAACTGGTTGAATATAATGCAGCAGGTTGATGCCCCTATTGGTATTATTTCTTCCTATATTTGATCAATCCGGGTGAAATATTTCTTGAACTAGGATTAAAACACACATTATGAAGGCACTAACAACAAAATTCAGCAGGATTTGCCTACTCATTATTTGCGTAGTTACCGGGACAAACACAATCCACGCACAATTCATGGACTCATTTGACGGCAGCCGCATTGATGGCTGGTTTGTGATGACCGGCGACGGTTCCGCTGAGATGGAGTTTGTTCAGCATGACGGGTATGCTACCATGCATTTGAATGCTACCAAAGACAGATATAATGTATACTGGGCTCTGATCAAACGTGACGTGACCTCGTTTCTCAATCTGAACAAACTTAATAATCCGGCATACCAGTTACGGGTTGAAGCAAGAGTACGTGTTCATAGTGCCCCGCGCAGGCTGAATTTCATGGTCAATACGCAAAGAACAACGGATTTCCACGAAGATTTAATGGAATACGACATCCCCGATACGGTGAACTGGCATGTGATCAGCATGACAACGAAAAAGTTTGATGCTGTACCTGGTGATACGGTGTATGTACAACTGGCAGCTACCGATTTCGGTACCGGCAGGTACCGGGTTGATGTGGATTATTACAGGGCAGATATTGTCGATGTTCAGGAAGCAGGATCCGATAAAGGTGTTCCGGTGCCTTACCACCCGACTGTTCCAGGTATCGGTTTTTTCGAGAATCACCTTGATGTGACGCACGATGCGCTGATCAATTTGGACTTTCCGAATGTGAACTTCGGAAACTGGCATATCAGAGATCTTAAATCTGAAAAGCGGGTTCTGACTGTAAGCGCCAACCAATGGGCCATTCTGAGATGGGACTTCGGCAGTTTAAAAAATGCTTCGGCGGACGGGCCTGCTTTGTTGGAATTGACCACACAATCTTTTGCAAGTGGCGGCGAATATTTGCGGACTTATGGTGGGGAATTCGGTATGGAATTCGGCAAAGTCAGGGTGTTTGAAATTCTCGGCGGTGATTCCGAATGGGATCAGCACCAGGTAACCTGTAACAGTTTTATGCAGGGTAAAACCATGCCGGAGGTGGTGAATGAGCAGATGCTTTTTGATACGGAAATAGACGAAACACCAGGAAGCCGGAACCTGATCGCCATATCTCAACCTGTTTTACAGCGCCTTTTGAACGGAACCACAAAAGGTTTGTTGATCTGTCCCCTGGGTGCTGTGGATGCGTCATTTTACGATTCGGAAAACCTGACCGGATCCGGACCAAAATTGCATTTCAATTTGAAGCAGTAAATGGTTTAGTCCTTTTTATTTCTGAAGGTGTAATTGAGGCCGAAAGAGAACTTCACAAGTCCATAACCCAGCCACGATTCCGGATTAACCAATAAATAGGAGTCGGCATTGATAGTTGGAATTGTAAAGCCCAACTGAAATAGTCCTTTCAGATTTCCTTTACCCATGCGCATGGTAATGGTAGGTTCCAGGTTGACAAAGTTGAGTGTTGTATCGGAGTGATAAACGAAGTCCTTGTTCCACCACTCAAAATCTTCATACTGGTTGGCATATATGTCATACATGTGAACATAGTTGATGCGCAGATCAATGGCCATATCAAAATAATCACCAGTTAGAGCTATACCAGGCTGGGAAAATACATTGAAATACCTGGCCCTTACAATGGGATCGGGCTGGTATTCATAATCAATCCCGTCTTTTGATTTCCCGAAACCAAAACCATTGTAACATTGAAACATCCATTTTTTGCTGTCACCCATCATGGTATAATAGCCTGCTCCCACATCAAAAGAATAGATTCTCAGTTTATCGGCAGTGGAATCATTTCTGTTCGATTCCCTGAAGTGGTACATTCCATCTGCCATCAAGCCAAAATGTCTTACAGGTGAAACTGAAAGTTGCAGATTCATCAGTCCGCAACCCATGGATCCCGCTGAAGTTGTTACACTGAAATCTCCCTGCTCTTTCAGCATGGGAGAATTAATGGCATTGGGTTTGTATAATGTGGCGCAACCTGAAAGAATCAGCAATGCCACAAAAGACAGGAACAGTGAAAATGATTTGGAATAGGCAGTTTTCATGAGTTTTTGTCAGTTTTAGTATGAGACCTAAGCCAGATGCTTTCTTTGAAATGACAACTATTCTTTTTCATGGTTGCATAAAACCATAATTTTTTCAGAGCGGCCATAAGGCAAATATAATCAGGGATTAAACCTGTTTCCAAGTATCAGTTTGTCTCCTGAATCATCCACCTCATATAGTTGCGG
>CAYTNC010000091.1:0-9243 GCA_964438935.1 uncultured Bacteroidales bacterium | reverse complement strand
ACTCCACCGTAAGTAAAGATTTCCTGTGGAACCGCGGATACGAAGTCAACTGGGATCTCACCCGGGCACTCAAGTTTGACCTCACCTTCAACAACATGTCGCGCATCAATGAACTTCCCGGTGCATACGACTGGTTCCGCAAAGGAAATAACAAAGACTGGTCGCGCTCGGTATGGAACAGCATCGGGAACAGTGGCAGGGCCATTGCTTACGACCACTCACTGAATGCCACCTACAACCTGCCCCTGAGCAAATTCCCCATCCTGAGCTGGACCTCATCATCACTCCGTTACAACGCTACCTATTCCTGGAATCAGGGCGATATTTTCAACGGCGAAAGAACGCTGGGCAATACCATCCGCAATTCAAACACCATCCAGGCCAACACCACGTTCAACCTGGCTACCTTATACAACAAGTCGAAATACATTAAAAAACTCGATGCCAAGTATTCCGATTCCGGCAAAAAACAACAGCAACCCAAAGATTTCAAAACTGTTACTTTCACTCGTGAGAATTTCTTCCTGAAACCCAAGACCCCAAGAAATATTACCCATAAACTGAAAACTGAAGATGTCCAGGTAAAGGTAACCGATGAAATAGGCAATGAAGTAAAAACCACCTTTACGGTACTCGATGAAAACAGAATCAGCATACAGGCCGACAGCAATTACACCTCACTGGTTGTGGTGGTGGAAGGTCAGATTGAAAAAGCTGCCAGCCCGCTGGTTTACCTGGGCGAAAATTCGGTCAGATTTCTTACCGGACTTAAAAACATCACCGTATCTTACTCACTTACCGGTGGCACTACGGTTATGGGCTTTATGGCATCTCCCGGAATGGCAGGTTTCTACCTCAACGATAAATACCAGGGAGCACCCGGCTTACCTTTTCTGATAGGCATGCAGGACAAGGACTTCGTCCGCCAGGCTGCAGCAAACGGATGGCTCACAAACAACTCCGCGTTTACCGATCCGTTTACCATGTCGAAAACCGAAAACCTATCTATCAAGGGTACGTTTGAACCTTACAGGGGATTTCGGATCGAACTCTCCGGACAACGCAGCTATACCCAGTTCGACAGCGAGTATTTCCTTTATAATGATACCACAGGTTACAACTTCAACAATCACATGTTAAATGGCGGATACTCCATATCTGTCATCACCATTGGTTCCGCCTTTGAAAAGCTGAGCAGTGACGATGCCTTCAGGTCACCCGCCTTTGAGCGCTTCAAGAGTTACCGTCAGATCATGTCGCAACGGTTATACAACAACAGGGTGCAGCAAAGTCAATACGATTACCAGGGAACCGTTCCGAACGCCATAGAACCGGGTTACACCGATGGCTATGGCTCTACCTCTACCGAAGTTCTCATTCCTGCATTTCTTGCGGCTTATACAGGCAAAGATCCACACAAAATGTCGCTCAACAACTTTCCCGGTTTCAAAAGCATCCTCCCCAACTGGCGGATCATGGTTGACGGACTGACCAAATTCGACCTGGTGAAGAGATACCTGAAATCGCTGACCATCCAACATGCATACAAATCCATTTACAGCATCAATTCATTCAACAACCACCTTCTTTTTGTCAGAGACGACCTCGATGGCCTGGGGTATGTGAGGGATTTCCAGGAAAATTTTGTACCTGAACTGCAGCTCAACACCGTTTCCATTAAAGAAGACATTAGCCCGCTATTTGGAGTCGACGCTACCTGGGTGAACAGCCTGATAACCCGGTTTGAAATCCGAAAATCACGCCTGTTGTCGCTGAGCCTCGCCAACAACCAGCTGACCGAATCGAGCAACAACGACCTGATCATCGGTGCCGGTTACCGGTTTAGCAAGGTTGCCATTAAAGTTGGCGAAAAAGCCTATGAAAGCGATCTGAATGTGCGGTTTGACCTGTCGGTCAGAGACAATAAAACCATCATCCGGTATCTGGCCATGAGTGAAGATGATGAAAATGATCAGATCATCTCAGGTGACAGAATATTCAAAATTGCCCTCACGGCCGACTACCTGCTTTCTCCCCGGTTTAACCTGCAGCTGTTTTTCGACCGCACCCTGAATAAACCCCATACTACGCGATCATACCGGCGCATTGATACCAACATCGGTTTCAGCCTCCGGTTTACACTTACCCAGTAACTCCCTGTTAGATTTTAGCAAAAAAACAATCCCTCCTGTCACTAATATTGCTTATTTTTACGGCGGAAATAGCTATTTGCCATTGGCCGTTAGCTATTAGCCATTGGCCGTTAGCCATTAGCCATTAGCTTTTAGCCAAAGGCCAACAGCCAACAGCTGACTTTAGACTTTAACCTTAAAAAATAACATACAATGAACATCCCAACTGATTTGCGTTACACATCTGATCACGAGTGGATCAAAGTTACCGGCAACACCGGAATTATTGGAATTACCGAGTTCGCCCAGGGAGAACTGGGAGATATTGTTTTTGTTGAAATTGAAACCCTCGGAAACCACCTTGAAAAAGGGAGTACTTTTGGCACCATTGAGGCGGTAAAAACTGTATCTGACCTGTTTATTCCCGTAACAGGTAAAGTAGTTGAAGTGAACACCAGCGTGAACGACAAACCCGATACTATCAACAAGGATCCTTACGGTGCCGGCTGGCTGATTAAAATTGAAATCGACGATCCCTCACAGGTTAATGAGCTGATGGATGCCGGCGCCTATGCTGCCCTGATCAATGCCTGAATCATAACGTAATTATATTCTTCATGAAACCAATTATACCACCGGTTGACCGGGAACTGATAGAGAAAGAGCTGACCGAAGAAAAGCTGTTGCGAAAAACCAACAATGGCGGCAACCTGCTTTATGTGGTTACCAGCAACGATTCACCCAATATCCTGAGAGAGATAGGTAGACTGCGGGAAATATCATTTCGCGTAGCCGGCGGTGGTACCGGCAAGGAAATGGATATCGATATCTACGATACCATGCCCAATGCCTACAAACAAATTATTGTATGGGATCCCCAGGACAGGGAGATTCTGGGCGGCTACCGTTACTTCATATGTTCTGAGGCCGCTACTGACCCCGATGGCAACTGCAATCTGGCAACTTCCAGGTTATTCCGGTTTTCCAAGGTTTTCAGGGAACAATACATGCCCTACATGATCGAGCTCGGACGGTCTTTCGTGCAGCCGGCTTACCAATCGACCAGCCGCCAGGGAAAAGGCATTTATGCCATGGACAACCTGTGGGACGGTTTGGGTGCCGTGTGGATGCAACACCCCCACATCAAGTATTTCTTCGGAAAGGTTACCATGTATACCACTTACCACCGTGAGGCACGCGATCTGATCCTGCATTTTCTCAACAAGTATTTCGGCGATAAGGAAAACCTGATGAATCCCTTCGAACCGCTTCAGATTACTACCGATCCGAAAGTCCTCGACAGCATCCTCTGCGGAACCTCATACCGTGAAGATTATAAATTGCTTTCACAAAACGTCAGGGCAAGAGGCGAGAACATCCCGCCGCTGATCAACGCATACATGAACCTTTCCCCCACCATGAAAGTTTTTGGAACCGCCATGAATTATTCTTTTGGCGATGTGGAGGAAACTGCCATCATGATCACTGTTGACGATATGTATGACGAAAAAATAGAAAGGCACATCAAGTCATACATCCACAAATCGTGAACCCGGGTATCAATCATGGTTCATCAGGAATATAGCTGGAAAAGTAAAGACGGAACCACGCTCTATGGCCAAAGCTGGGCACCCGGCAAACCACCCCGTGCACAGATCAACTATGTTCATGGTTTTATGGACCACAGCAGCAGGTTCGCCAACTGGGCAGGCCGCTTTTGCGATGCCGGATATGCTGTTGCCGCAATCGACCTGCGCGGCCACGGCCGGTCAGAAGGCCGGAGAGGATATGCTGCCAATTTCTCATGTTACCTTCAGGATATCCAGACACTATGCGAAAACTCCCGGGTCCTTTTTCCGGAATGCAGCATGGTTTTGTACGGCCACAGCCTGGGTGGAAATCTGGTTGCCAATTACCTGCTCAGCGAAAACCAGCTTCCCAAAGCTGCAGTGATCTCTTCACCCTGGTTTACCCTTACCCAAAAGCCCCCGCTCTTTAAATACCTCATGGCAGGCTTGGTCAGGTATCTGCTGCCAGGCCTTACGGTGAAAAGTGATCTCGACCCGGATGCCCTCTCACGTGATCAGGATGTTGTCAGCTTATACAACAGCGATCCGCTGGTGCATCATTCCATTTTACCCCGACTGTACTTCGAAATCGAACATTACGGCATGAAGGCCTCGCAAAGCATTTACAAAATCAACATCCCGCTACTGGTCATGCACGGTAATGCCGACCGCATCACATCATTCAAACAA
Source organism: uncultured Bacteroidales bacterium (assembly GCA_964438935.1). Lineage (GTDB taxonomy): Bacteria > Bacteroidota > Bacteroidia > Bacteroidales > UBA10428 > UBA5072. The sequence continues at coordinate 4,853 of CAYTNC010000091.1, read as the reverse complement.
ACTGCCAGTATTGTCCGTAATGCCGGCTGCCGCACCACCTTTAAGCAATGGCCCGGGGCATACCATGAACTCCATAATGAACTCCATGAACAGGTGATTTTCAATTACCAGCTCAGCTGGCTTAACAACCAGAACCTGGGTCATTCTTAGCCATGGAAACATTCAGAACACCGGTAAACATCCCCGAATCGGCTGATAAAATCAGCTACCAAACGAAGTGCCTGTTTATAGGTTCGTGCTTCGCTGACAACATCGGAAAAATAATGGCCCATTATCAGTTCCCCACGCTGCTCAACCCCTTTGGTACACTTTTTAACCCCGCATCAATTGCAGAAAATTTAGGCCTGCTGATCAACGGCAAAACATACACCCGCAATGACCTCCGGTATCACAACGAGCTTTGGTTCAGCCTGAACCACTATACCGCCTTTTCACATCCTACCCCGGAAACCTGCCTGAACCTGGTGAATCAGGCTGCCGCAGAGGCTTCATCATGGCTTAAAGACTGCCACTACCTGCTGCTTACATTCGGTACAGCATGGGCTTACCAATTCAAAGAAACCGGGAAAATAGTTGCCAACTGCCACAAATTGCCGGCTTCACAATTTAACCAGGTCCTTCTGCAACCCGCAACAATCATTGAGCAATACAACCAACTGCTCAGCGAACTCAAATTGTTGAATCCCGGCATCCGGATTATCTTTACACTGAGCCCCGTGAGGCATTGGTCGAACGGCGCCGTTGACAACCAGCTCAGCAAATCTGTGCTTCATTACAGCATTCACGAAATACTTAAAAAAAACGACTTCGCTTCCTATTTTCCGGCTTACGAAATCTTCATGGACGAACTGCGCGACTACCGTTTTTACGCCGGTGACATGCTGCACCCCTCAGAGCTGGGAACCCGATACGTGTGGGAAAAATTCTGTGACGCCCGGGTGGAAGAACCTGCAAAAAAAATTATGGCCGGCGTCGAAGCTGTATTTAAAGCTATGAATCACCGACCATTACACACCAATACAACCTCCTATAAAATCTTCAGGCAACATACCCTGAAGCTCATCAACCAGCTTACGAAACAATACCCCTTTCTCGACTTCCAAAACGAAATTGCCCATCTGCAACTTTAGGAATTCACAAAAAAATAAATTTGACTGCAGCAAAACGAATCAATCCATTTTTTTTGTAATTTAAGAACATATATAACTGTGATCATAATTCCATCAGACCCTTTGCCCTATGGAATTTTCTGTTGTTGTTCTGGTTGTTGCAGCCCTCACTTTATTCAGTGCAGGGTTGTTTTTGGGCCGGTACGCCATAGGGTGGCGCCTGAAGAAATCTATTGCCAATGAAGAAGTAGCACAAACCAGGGCCAGAGAATTTGAACATAAATACAAGCTGCTCAGGGAAAACTCCTATGACGGCTTGGCCATTCATGAAATGATTTATGATCAGGCCGGAAACCCGGTTGATGCAAAATACATTGAAGTCAACGATCAATTCCTGAAGCTCTTTCAATTAGACAGATCCATCATCGGCAAAGGCATGCTGGACGTGGTTCCTTATGCCAATATGCACTGGATCAATGAATTCGATCAGGTAATACGTACCGGTGAGCCGCTGCAGCGCACAGGCTATAACCACCTGATGGATTTTTATTATGAGTTAACGCTGTTCCCCATAGGCAACAACGTACTCGGAGGTGCCTTTCACGACATCAATAACTGGGTGAAATCAGAACAGTACTTCCGCAACATCATTACCAATATCAACGGCATTTTCTTTGCCATCAACAACCAGGGAATATTTTCGGTAGCGGAAGGACTTGCACTTGCCAAAATCAATATGAAACCGGAGTTATTGAAAGGTAAAAACGCTTTCGATATTTTCAGTGCGCATACCGACCTCACCGCTGCTATAAAAACCTGTTTCGACGGACACCTGGTTGAAACCATCATCAAGCTGAATGAGGCGTTCTTCGACGCCAGGTTCACCCCGGTTTTTGACACCGAGAAACAGGTGATTTCCGTATTGGGAATTGGCGTTGATGTTACTGAGCAAACCAAAGCCAATCAACTGCTCCGGCAGAGCGAAACCAAATACCGCACCATTGTTGAAAGTATTCACAGCGGGTTCTCATTGAACGAACTGGTTGTTGATAGTTCCGGCAATCCTTCCGATATCCGTATTCTTTATGCCAACGATATGTTTGGAAAACTATGCCGGATTGCGGCACAGGATATTTCACAAAAACTCTATTCGGAACTGTTCCCGGTAGAATGTAAAGAGCTGACCGCCAAGGCATACGCTGTTATTACCACAGGTAAGTCTTACACCCGCGTAACGCGTTTGGAATCCGACAGGTATGTTGAAAGCGTTATTTACAAAGCTGAAAACAACCAGTTCATCCGATTCGACAACGACCTCACCGATCTGCTTGCTGCTGAAAGCGAACTGCAATCATCACGTGAAAAACTCCTGAGCATTTATACACTTTTACCCGATATGGCAGGCATCCTCCGCTTGCCCGAACTTCAATTTGTTGAATGCAATCCGGCATTTGCCGAAATTACCGGTTACACTGCCGACGACTATACCTCGAAAACACCCTTTGAACTGGAAATGGCGGAAATACCCCATAATATTGATGAATTACTTAATCAGCTTGAAAAAGATGAGCCCATTCGCAATTATGAATTGGTTATCAGAACCAAAAAAGGACAAAAGATCACCCTGATCATATCGGCACAGCGTATTTTTTACAAAAGCACAGATTGCCTTATATTTATTGCACATCATGCTACCGAAAGAGACATTAAGGAAAATACCCCTGGAGTTACCCCTGATTCAGCGTCAGCACAAACCGAAGAACAGCATGTTGCATTAAACGCAGAACTCGAAAAGAAGATCGCAGAACGTACATTTCAGCTGAAGCAGGCCATGGACGACCAGGAAGCCTTTGCCTACAGCATCTCCCACGACTTAAGATCGCCGCTGAGGCACATCGACGGATTCCTCCGCCTCCTGACCAACAAAATAGATACCCGGGATGAAGTTGTTAAAGGTTATTTCGAAAAAATAAATAGGGCCTCCAGCCGCATGTCGGCCATGATTGAGGATCTCCTGCTTTTTTCCCGCCTTGGTCGCAAAGAACTCGATATCAAGCTGGTAGACCTGAATATCCTGATTAATGAACTAGCCGAACAATTCAAAATTATGCACCAGAATCGCGAAATCGAATGGATAATTGACCTGCTGCCTACCATTCCCTGCGATGCCAACCTGTTCAAAATTGTGTTTGAGAACCTGATTGCCAATGCCATAAAATATACTTCCAAAAAGCCCATTGCTGTTATTGAAATTGGCGCACGCGATCTTCCGGATAACCTGGCCGAGGTATTTGTTAGAGACAACGGCGTTGGATTCAATTCCCTTTATGCCAACAAATTGTTCAGGGTGTTCCAACGCCTCCATGCCATTGAGGATTTTCCCGGCACCGGTATTGGCCTGGCCAATGTGAAACAGATCATCACCCGGCATGGCGGCAAGGTAAGGGCCGAAGGAATGGTTGACGAAGGAGCTACCTTTTATCTAACCCTACATAAATAGTAACCAGAACCCGAATCCTATGAAGCCTGCCTCTCTTTACATATTGCTGTTGGAGGACCAAGCCTTTGATGCCGAACTCATCATGGAACAACTTAAGACCCTTGATGACTACACATGCAACATCACCTGGGCCAAAGACCACGATGCTTTTCTTACTGCGCTTGACTCACATTGCCCCGATATCATCCTGAGCGACTACAGCCTGATGGGCTTTAACGGACTCGAAGCCCTTAAAATAGTGAACGAAAGGAATATGCTGGTCCCTTTTATCTTTGTCACCGGCGCTCTCGATGAAGAAACTGCTGTAAATACCATCAAGGCAGGGGCATGGGATTATGTGGTGAAAGACCGACTGGTAAGGCTTCCCCTGGCCATTAAAGGCGCGCTTCAGCTTCGTGAAGAGCGTCTGAATGTGCTGAAAGCCGAACTGGAATCACGCAAACTACTGAAAGCCATTGAGCAAAGCCCTATTCATATTGTTGTCATGAACGTCAACCATGAAATCGAATATGTAAACAAGCGCTTCACTGAGCATACAGGTTATACCCTGAACGACCTGAAAGACAGCAACAGCTGGAACCTGATACTGGAAACCCTGCCGGATAAATATTTCCAGTCACCTACACTGCCATCTGACTCACCGGCCAACTGGCATGGCGAGGTGCAAAGCAAAAAGAAAAACGGTGCATCCTATTGGGAGAGTGTGTCGATTTCCCCGCTTATCAACGAAATGGGCGAGATTACACACTACATCATTTTCAAGGAAGATATCACGCCCCGCAAACATATGGTTCAGGAACTCATCAAAGCCCGCAACAAAGCAGAACGATCTGATAAACTGAAAGAAGCCTTCCTGCAAAACCTGTCCCACGAAATCCGAACCCCGCTCAATGCCATTGTCGGATTCTCCTCGTTGCTCAACGAGACCGATGACTTCCCCGAGAGCCTGAAAGAGTATACCTCGGTCATTCTCGGCAGCAGCAACCAGTTACTGTCCATTGTCAATGACATCCTTACCATCTCAAGAATTCAAACAGGACAGGAAATCGTTTCCATCAGCGAGGTTTTTATCAACAGCCTTCTCGATGACCTGTATATGATATATAAGTCGCAGGCGCAGCAAAAAAACATCAACTTCACCATCAACAAGGAAAACAACGACCAAAACCTGTTCATCATGACCGATGAGACCAAGTTGGTGCAAATCCTCACCAACCTGCTCAACAATGCTTTCAAATACACCC
>CAYTNC010000090.1:0-9424 GCA_964438935.1 uncultured Bacteroidales bacterium | reverse complement strand
ACTTTTTGGGTGAACCATACTGGAACAAGGGAATTATGACCACCGCCGTGAACCTCATCACGGACTTCGGATTTAAGGAGTGTGGCTTTGCGCGTATTCATACCGGAGTTTATGAATACAACCCGGCCTCGCAAAAGGTGTTGGAAAAATGTGGTTATACCCGGGAGGCTGTTTTTAAAAAAGCCATTTTTAAGGAAAATCAGTTGTGGGATGAAGTCCGATACGCCAAAATAAACCCTTTTCTACCATGAACCTGACTATTATTCAGCAAAACAACAAGACAATCGCACAGCTTATCTCTCACGAAACCTTGTTGATCCATATTGATGATTTCGTTGACCTGCTCGGAAACGCATCATATCAGGGAGCAACCGGAATCATTGTGCAAGAAAGCGATTTATCGCCGGAATTTTTCGACCTGAGCACCCGGATTGCAGGGGAAATTCTTCAGAAGTTCTCCAATTACCGGATGAAACTGGCCATTGTAGGAGACTTCAGTAAATACCCCAGCAAGAGTCTGAAGGATTTTATTTACGAGAGCAACAAAACAGGGCACATCCTTTTTGTATCGACGCTGGAAGAAGCTACGCAAAGACTTGCAGGATGAGTTTTTGCAGCAATAATTTATATCATGCAAAAGGCCGTTAATAAATTGCTCACTTTCTGTGACACATAAGTTGTGGTAGAGGCGGTAGCGCAGGCAGACCGCAAGACTTCAAAGACTAAGAAGGCCAAGCATACAGCCTGTTTTCATTTGAATATAACCTTGATAAAGAATCATCCTCAAGGTTACATTTGGAATAAGAAAAAATTACTTACTTTAGTCAAGTGGGTTGAATTATTGGAGAGAATTCTTATAAATGCTCCTGAAAATACTCATTATGAATCAGATCTCGCATAAATAACCTAAATTAATAAATTATTTTTCTATGAAAAAGCTCATGTACATCACTGCCTTAAGTATAATGGCAGTTGGTTTTTGTTTGAATGGCTGTGCCCCGGGGGCAAAGCAAAATGAAAACCCGGTTGTAAAAACTACCTATGGCACTGTTTCCGGCATTGTTGAAGACAGTATTTTTATCTTCAGAGGAGTTCCCTATGCTAAAGCCGAGAGGTTTATGCCACCGCAGGCGCCTGATGCCTGGAAAGGAGTTCTCGAATGTAATAACTTTGGGTTTGTAGCCAAACAAATAGTACCCTGGATTGCAGACTCCGCAATGGACGAAAAAAAACTGTTTAGTGTTAACGTATGGACACCGGGCATAGCCGACGGAAAAAAGCGTCCGGTAATGTTCTGGTTGCATGGAGGCGGGTTTCATGTGGGCAGCAGCAACGATTCGATGACCTATGGAAAGGCCCTGGCCCAAAAAGGGGATGTAGTTTTTGTGTCCGTAAATCACAGGTTGAACATTCTTGGCTTTCTTGATTTGTCGGCCTGTGGTCCCAACTATGCCCAATCGGCTAATGTGGGTATGCTCGACATTGTGAAGGCCCTGGAGTGGGTAAAAAGCAACATTGAGAATTTTGGAGGTAATCCTGCCGATGTAACCATTTTGGGCGAATCGGGTGGCGGAGGCAAGGTGGGCACACTGATGTGCATGCCGGCTGCCAAGGGATTGTTTCACAAAGCTATCATTCAAAGCGGAACCTTGCTGAATGTAATGACTCAGGAAAAATCAAAAGCTTTGGGTTTAGCAGTGCTTGAAAACCTGGGACTTACTCCTGCAGATGTGGCAAAACTGGACACGGTATCATACATGCGCCTGGTAAAAGCAGGAAACGATGCCATAACCAAAATTTCCGGTCCGAGAAAACCCGGATCAGCAACTATGTTTGGTTTTGCGCCTTCTGTTGACAGCGTTGTTTTGTTACAGCAACCTTTCAGTCCCGGTTTTGCGGATATGTCAAAAGACATACCGCTGATGATGGGAAGCACGCTGAATGAGCTGATGCCCACGGCTTATGGCGAAAAAGACCTGACGCTGGAACAGGCCAAAAAACGTCTGGCAAAAGAATATGGTGCAAAAACCAATAAATACATTGAGCTGTTTGCAAAGGCTTATCCTGATTACACACCACAGGACCTGCTTTCTGTTGATATTACATTCAGACCTTATACCATAAGAACTGCCGATGCAAGGGCTAAAGAGTCAAATGCTCCGCTGTATGTTTACTTCCTTGCCTGGAAGAGTCAGGTTGACAGTGCATCAAAAGGTTCTTTCCATGGGTTGGACATTCCGCTGGCATTTAATACTGTTGATCTGAGATCAGATTGGACCGGCAATACAGAAGAGGCCTGGAAGTTATCTGATCTCATGAGCTCCGCATGGCTGAATTTTGCTAAATCAGGTGATCCGAATGTGGTAGGTAAACTGCCCGAGTGGGCGCCTTACACAGCGGAAAACGGTGCAACCATGTATTTCGACAATACATGCAAAATAGTAAATAACCACGACCGGGAATTGATGCAATTCATTAAGCCGCTCAATTAGGTTCATTCACACAAAAAATTGTCTCAGAAGGCATGCACTTTGTCATTGCGAGGGAGGAACGACCGAAGCAATCTATTTATTTGCAATAGATTGCTTCACTTCGTTCGCAATGACGGCCCTATCGCACCAGCCTTCTGAGACAGTTTTTTTACAACAAGCAGGTTACTGATTGTAGTTAAAAACCACCACAATTTTACCCTTTTCTTTTCCGGGGATAACCTTCATTTCAATCTGCCCGGTAACCTGGGTACCCACGCCCAGTTTTGGCAGTATTTCTGTCAGGGTTGGCTGATCACCCGAACCAATCAGTTCTGCTTTGGTTAATTTTCCTTTCCACAATACCGGTCCAAAGGTATGTCGCAATACATAGTCGCCGGGATTCAAACTATCGAATATATATTCATTGATCCCTTCTTTAACCATTTTCCGTTCAATCATGTCTCCTCCCCAAAAAGACGCTGGTCCGCCAGTATCTTTCGAAAGTTCAATTTCAGCGCCCTTGCCCAGAGTTTGCTTTGTGTTTTCCGTGTAATATTCTGTTCCGTTGTCAAAGGCTTCTACTTCAAAAAAGTACTCGGGATTTTTGTTCAGACTGTAAATGGTGAACGTATGGGCATCGTAAACCATGTAGCTGTTATATAGTTTTTTGGGTTCAATACCGTAGCGTATAATGTATCCGTCGGCATCTTTCACCGGTTCCCAAAGCAGGGTTGCTTCGCGGCGGTCTTCGGGGTTGCGGACAACCTTAACACCGCTAACCTTAGTAAATTTGGCAACCTCGGGATTTCCAAATATTCTCAGGTCTTTTACGGCAAATTTTCCTTCGTCGGGGGTGAACACGTTGGTCAGTTTTACATATCGGGCATTGATAGCTTCTGCCAGTTCGGTATAATCGTGGTGGATTTCAACCGTATTTTTGCTTTTGTCGATCAGCAAGGTCCAGTTCTTATTATCATTTGAGAAATGCACGGTATAGGATTGACGGGGACTGTTGCTATTTGAGTTGGCACTCATCCCGGGTCCGAATCCGCGTCTCATGTTAACCGGAAGTTTGGCATCTTTCTGATCGAGGTTGATTTGCAGAGCGTAAATTTTGCACTCCTTCCCCAGGTCTACTGTCATGTATTCGCCTGAGTCACCGGTTGCTGCGCTCCAGCAGGTCATGAAATTCTCATCCACTGCATTTTTTGCATCGAATCCTTGAAGGGTTGAGGATACTTCAACATATTTCTTATTGGATATCAGCATCCATCCGGTAAAATTGTTATCAACTGCATTTTCCTTGATTCCGGGGTAATATTGGGGATAATCGCCAAAGGCAGTGGTGGAATGCATTACACCCTGTGCATCCACAGCAGTGGGGAATATGGAAAGTTCACCACTTCCTCTGCCGCCATAGTAGGCAGGGATCATACAAATGGTCCACAATTGTCCATTCTTATCATGGAAGGTACTGCCATGCCCGCCGCCAATAGCAAAACCTGTTGTTTTAAAGGTAAGTGGGTTGTGTTCGGAATAGGTGAATGGGCCCATGGGGTTATCGGAAACATAAACCCCGTGCGAGTATGATAAAAACTCGAGTCCGATGGCAGCATATTGCAAATAGTATTTTCCATTGTGCTTGATCATCCAGGGGCCTTCTATCCAGGGAATTTCTTCAGGAAAATAGGGCCGGTGGTCGAAGAAAGGGAAAATTACATCATTGGCTCTTCTGCGCTCAAAGCCATGGTTCTCAGGGTCACCAAAGAAACAGACCACGGGTTCGCCTTTTTCTTTAAATCCGTTTTGAGGATCGAGTTCCACAACCTGGATGGACAATAGCTGCGACCATCCGAAATACATGTAAACACGCCCATCATCGTCAATAAAAATATCAGCATCGCCATACCGGTCGCTGTCCATTGTGGCGGTTTTTGTCCATAACCCGCTCTTGGGATCAGTGCATGAGTATAGATCTTTTGAATTCATAGCGCAGGCGTAAAGAATTTTGCCGTCGGTTACAACGCCCGGAACACCGGCGGGGAATGTGGGAGAATCAACATAGTTCCAGTCTCTCATGTTAGCCGAGTACCAGTATCCTTTTCTGCCGGTGATAAAGAGATAGTACTCATCCTGAAAAATGAGCACAATAGGCTCTCCGGCCCTTCCTGCCCCGGTAAAAGTAATCGGGTTACAATAAGTCAGCGGCTTATCTGTAATCTGAACAGAAAAAGGTACTGACGAACTTTCTTCGGGCTTATTGGATTGTTTACTACAGGACATACTGGCCAGGGAGACCATGAGCAGCAACAACGCGATTTTAAGAGTTATTTTTTTCATTTCTGATATGATATAAATGGGGGCTATTTTACACTCATTATCAATCGATACGGATTTCAAATTTATTAAAATCGCTGAATTATCAAAGAAATTGTTTTGTGATTTGTGGGGCCGGGGTGAGGTGGACAAAAGTGGGGTTAAGGGTACGGTTTATTATTGCCCGTTTCAGTTCTTTTGGCTAAATTTCAGAAAATGATGAGGCTCTTTCAGGGTCACACGAGAAATTATGAAATAATTGACATATGAACCCCAAAAACATTCCGTTTCAAACCATCGACTGGTCGCTTATTCCCAAAACAGAACATCCGGGTGATCCGGGCGTTGCCTGGTGGCAAACCCTGCAATTGGAGGGCTTAAGAATCCGGATTGTTGAATATTCCAAAGGCTATGTGGCTGACCACTGGTGTACCAAAGGCCATATTGTGCATTGCCTCGAAGGCGATTTTGTAAGTGAACTCAGCAACGGCGAGAAGTTCTTATTGACCAGCGGCATGACCTATGTGGTAACCGACGATCTGAGCTCACACCGCTCCATCTCGGAAAACGGGGTGAAGCTGCTTATTGTTGACGGGGATTTTTTGAAGAATTCCTCGCAGACCTGACTGCACTGCCACTATTACTTGTCCTGTCCTGCACCCCGTCGGGGAGCGTTATTCCCTCATGCATACCGGAAAATTGATGAATTGTATACCTGATCATTGATCGGAGGCTCCCCAACGGGGTTTCCCACCGCACTGCCGCTTCTATTGCTGCCGCCCCTGCCCCTGCTACTTTTCCTCCTATTTGTGGCACAATTTTTTTTTAGTACAAATTTTGTAGCTTTCGGAACTGAAAATAACAGATATGAAAACTACCTACTTTGTATTGCTTGTGCTGGTATATGCCGTATGTGGCTCATGCACCGTAAAAAAAGCCGATAAGGATTTTCGCAGCTGGGCACCAACACCGCCCATGGGTTGGAACAGCTGGGATTGTTACGGCCCCACTGTTGAAGAACATGAAGTGAAGGCCAATGCCGATTATATGGCCGACAAGCTGAAAGAATACGGATGGGAATATATCGTGGTGGACATCCGCTGGTTCGTGGAAAATGACAAGGCCGGAGGGTATAATCAGACAGATCCAAGATATGTGATTGACCAATATGGCCGTTATATGCCAGCTGTGAACAGGTTTCCTTCGGCAAAAGACGAAAGAGGTTTTAAAGAGCTGGCAGATTATGTGCACAAAAAAGGGTTGAAATTTGGCATACACATCATGCGAGGCATTCCAAAAGAGGCTGTTGAAAAGAAATTGCCCATCAAAGGTACGGATGGAATTACTGCCGACCAGATTTATTCAACCAAACTGCAATGCACCTGGCTGCGCGACAATTATACCATTGTGGCCGACAAGCCCGGGGCGCAGGAGTACTACAATTCCATCTTCGAGCTATATGCCGAATGGGGCGTAGATTTTGTGAAAGTGGACGACCTTTCGCGACCCTATCACAAGGCCGAGATTGAATTGATCCGGAAAGCCATAGACCGGTGCGGCAGACCTATTGTGCTGAGCACTTCACCCGGCGCCACACCTGTTGAACATGCATCACATATCCGCGAATACGCCAACATGTGGCGGCTGGTGGATGACGTGTGGGATACCTGGCCGCAAATAAGTCACTTATTTGATGTTTGTGAGCAATGGTACCCGTACATCGGACCCGGCACCTGGCCCGATTGCGATATGCTGCCGCTGGGCAGGATCTCAATACGCGGAGAGCGTGGAAACGACCGGATGACGCGGCTGACAAAAGATGAACAGGTTGCCCTGATGAGCCTGTGGACCATTTTCCGCTCGCCGTTGATGTTTGGCGGTGATTTGCCCAGCAACGACGATTTTACCCTGAGTCTGATGACCAATGCCGAAGTGCTCGATGTTTTAAATTTCAGCACCAATAACAGGTTATTGCAGAACAACGGCAGCACCAGAATATGGGTGGCGGACAATACCAAAAGCAGCGATGTATTTGCAGCCCTGTTTTATGATTCAGATCAGCAAAAAATGGATGAATCGCTTGCCATATACAGCAGCGATACGTTAACCCGTAAGCCCGGGCAACAGAGTACAACTATGAAGGTGGACATCAGGGGTGCGAAAAAACTATACCTGGTTGTCAGCAACGGAGGCGACGGCAATGACTGGGACCATGCCGACTGGATAGCTCCAAAGCTTGCGGGTCCAAAAGGAACCCGGTCGCTTACCGATCTCGGGTGGGTTAATGCAAGAGCCGGCTGGGGCGATGTTCAGTTAAACAAAAGTGTGGGTGGCAACAACCTTACGGTTGATGACAAAGTGTATGATAACGGAATAGGGACACACTCCAATTCTGTTATTGAGTATGATGTACCCGAAGGTTATGACACCTTTACTGCCATAGCAGGGCTTGACCAGGAATGTATTGATCAGCAGGGCGCCACGGTTCAATTTCATGTATTCACGCAGAATCCGTTTGGTGTTGAAGCCATGGATTCACTTGAGGTAAGCTTTAAACTGGCAGATATTGGGTTTAGTGGCAAATGCAAAGTACGTGATTTGTGGGCCAAGGAAGATCTGGGTGAAATGGACAAGCAGGTTTCTTTGTTTGTTAAGAATCACGGGGCGCGCATGGTAAGGATCAGTGCGGTGAGGTAGGAGTGGGTCTTCAGAGTCTTCGAGTCTCCAAAGTCTTCATTACGCTACCGCTACCACTGCCTTGTGGGGAGCCTCTGTTATGCCTTAACAAACCACAGCTGAAGGATTGTGATAAAATGATGTATTTTTAGAAAAAAATTGGTAAACAGAGATGTTATCATAATTTTATGAAGCAGTTAGCATTACTGATATGTTTGCTTTGTTCTGTCAAAATCTTCTCTCAGGATCAAAACCAACATGTTGATACACTTCGGATAAAATCGGAGATTTTACAAGAGAACCGCAAACTGATACTTTTCAGCTCCAATCATATAATAAAGGGAGATTCCGTTAAGGTTATTTACTTGATAGACGGAGAGTATGCCGGATTCAGGGTTCAGCAAATGATGGATCAATTCGGAGATTCACTGTCAAATTGGATAGTTGTTGGCATAATAAATACCGACAGAAGGCGTGACCTGCTATATGCAAACGGCGCCGCGCAGTTTTTGGATTTCATTACGAAGGAGTTGATTCCTGAAGTGGAAAAAGATTACAAAATAAAAAATAGGATTTTATACGGCCATTCTTTTGGCGGTAGTTTTACGGTATATGCCATGCTCCGTAAACCCGGTTATTTTGATGGCTATATTGCCTCAAGTCCTACTCCGATAATGGATTTGGTTCAACGGGAAAGCTACCTGCAAATGGACAGTGCAATCCAAAACGGAATTTCATTTTACTTTAGTTGTGGTTCCCGCGATATGAAGCAGGTTTCCAAATGGTCGAAGAAGCTGTCGGATAATTTGTCGGGTCTCAGCTTCAACAAGCTGCATTGGCAGTACCAGGTCTTTGAAGGTAAGGATCATTACAACAGTGATGTGGTTTCATTGATGAATGGGTTGAGGGGTATGAGATAAACCAGGCTGGCACATCTGTCAGTAGTTTTGGATTTTAAAGAATTTTAAATAAACCATTATGGAGGCAAAATATACCTGTAAAAAAAGCACTTCTTTTGGACTTCTGTTGTTGATCACTTGCGTTTTCATTGGTTTTGTGGCCATCGGTTTGCCACTTTTTATGAATGGGGCAATGAGCATTTCGGTTTTGCTTGCTTCCGTGATATTTACTGTTGTTGTTTATGGATTTTTCCTTTGGGTGTGGTTTGGTACTATATATATCATAGGACATGACGTGTTAATAGCCCAAAGCGGACCCATGAAATGGAAAGTACCTATAAAAGACATTCTGTTCATCCGGTTAAATCAAAAAACAATTGGAGGTACCTGGAAGCCGACCTTGTCATGGGATTGCATTGAGATACGTTATAAAAAGTACCGGGCAATCTTTATTTCTCCGGAAAAACAGGAGAGTTTCATTAACCAACTGAAGACCATTAATGATCAGATTGAGATTAAGAGAAAATTGCCCAATTCTGATTGCGATTACTCAACAAAAGCTTCACATTACTGAACAACAATTTTAGAAAATGAGCTGGATCTTTTTATTTATAGCCGGGTTTTTTGAAACCGCCTTTGCTTTTTGTCTGGGTAAAGCCAAACTGTCCGCAGGGAATGAAATGTATTTTTGGTATATGGGTTTCCTGGTGACGCTGATACTCAGTATGGTGTTGTTGATTAAGGCAACCCAAACCATACCTATCGGTACTGCTTATGCTGTATGGACAGGTATTGGAGCTGTGGGGACCGTTCTGGTGGGCATACTTGTGTTTAAGGAACCTGCAACTTTTTTGCGGTTGTTTTTTCTGACCACGCTGATTGCTTCGTTATTCGGGCTGAAAGCGGTGTCTGGTTAATGCTGCTGTCTTGAAAGTCTCCTAAGTCTTCTAAGTCTCCTAAGTCTTCTAAGTCTTCGCAATTCGGCGCCAGCCTGTCCTGTCACACTGAGCTTGTCGAAGTGCGACATACTGCATCTCTCACTGCCACTGCTGCTGTCTTAAA
>CAYTNC010000089.1:0-9539 GCA_964438935.1 uncultured Bacteroidales bacterium | reverse complement strand
ATTTCTTCTCCTTTTTACCAAATATAGTAAAACTGGCAACATGAATCAAGCCTTTTGGGTAAGGTTTGCTTTCTTCAAGCACCTTAATGTCTGTAAAGCCTGCTTTGTTCAGTGTGTTCATGTATTCCTCACGTGTAACTGCGCCGGCCCAGCATTCCGAAACGGCAACCGGGTCAGTGCGGTATTGTTCGGGCACAGGTTCGGTAGCATATATATCACTCACTACAAATCTTCCCCCGCTTTTCAGAATGCGGAAGACTTCCTTCCACACCTTTTCTTTGTCAGCAGCATGATTGATGGTACAATTGGAAATTACCAAATCAGCAATGCCCGAGGGAATTGCAATGGTTTCAAGATCCGACCGGACGAAACTCACATTGGGTACACCAAGTTTTGCGGCATTGTTGCGGGCGGTTTCCAGCATGCCGTCAGAAATATCAACTCCGTATGCAAAACCGGTTGTGCCAACTGTTTCCGCCATTCTTAACACATCGGTTCCGCGTCCGCTGCCCAGGTCAACGCAACATTCTCCCGCACGGGGTTCGGCGTAATTGATGGCTCCGCCGCACGAAAGACAACACGACTGCTCGGCCAATTCTGAATAGCGTATGTTAATTGATGAAGTATCCATTAATTCAAATTATATGCAAATATATATAATTATTTAGATACGTTTATATGTATGTGGTATTTTTTATGCGGCCTCTAGAACGTCAACGTGAAAACTGTTTCCACGCCGGGTTCGGAGTGGACCGTAATGGTGGCATTGTGCAACCGGAGGATTTGTTTGGACAGGCTCAGGCCAATTCCTGATCCCGATGGTTTGGTAGTAAAGAAAGGAATGAAGATTTTATCAAGCACATCTTTCAGTATTCCCGGGCCGTTATCGATCACCTGAACTGTAATGCGCCCTCTTTTATTCATGTATGCGAGTAACCGGATGTTGCCGTTGGGTAATTTATTGAGGGCATGGATTGAATTCTTAAGCAGGTTGATCAGCACCTGTTCAATCAGCTGGTCATCTACCGTAAATTCAAGGCTTTCGGGTTCAACTTCGGAACGGAATCCGATGCCGCATTTCCTGATTTCCTCTTCCATCAGTTTTTCGATGTTATCAAAAAGCTCCTTCACCCGGCATTGTCTGAAGTTGGGCTTGGGAATGCGCGTCAGGTTTCTGTAGGTATTTACAAAATACAACAGTCCGGTGCTGCGCTTGCTGATGGTCTGCAACGCTTCCTGGATTTCACTAACCGACTCGCGGTCTATTTTCAGCTCTTCGTGACCATTTTCCTCAACCATGCCTTTCAGCATCAGGTCGAGTGTTGAAGACAGTGAGGCAATCGGGGTAATGGAATTCATGATCTCATGGGTAAGCACGCGGATCAGCTTCTGCCAGGCTTCCGTTTCCTGTTCCTCCAGTACATTCTGAATATCCTTGATGGTAACCAGGTAGATCAGCTTGTCCTTAATTTTTATGGTTGTTGCATAAATGGCCAGTTGCAGGAAATCATCATCGTACTGTACCTTGACCAGCTTGTTCTCACCCGGTTTAATATTCAGCAGTGTATTCACCAGTTCGGGGCTCAATGACTCAAGCACCTTGATGTTTTTCATGCTGGCCATTTGAAACAGCTTTTTGGCTGTTTTATTAATTAGTTCAATGTTGCCGTCGGCCGTATAGGCGATTACGCTCACGTCAATATTTTGCACAATGGTCTGCAGGTAATGGAAGCTCTCTTCTTTTTCAGCACGTACCTTCTGAAAATCGAGCATCACCTCGTTGAATGCCTTGTTGAGTTCGTTAAAAGTACCTCCCATACCTTCTATCTGAAAGGAACGGGTGAACTCTGAAAACCGGATCGACTGAAGAAAACTGGTTAGTTCCCGGTTGGTTTTATCGACAAACCGGATCAGTGAGGTAACCTGAAAAATCACGAGCACTGCCAGAATGACAGGAGCAATGTAATAATCGTTTTTCCGGAAATAATAAAATAGCAGGAAGATTGTCAACACGAGCAGGATGACACGGATAACAATATTGATCCTGTAGTTTTTAAAACCCATATTTTTCCATCCTACGATACAAGGAAGTTCGCGTAAGGCCCAATTCCTGAGCTGCCTGTGATATGTTGCCCTGGCTTTGCTTCATTACCTTTTCGATAACCCTTCTTTCAATTTCATCCAGGTTAAAGGTATCGAATTCAAGATCGCCCGACTTCTTACGGGGAGGCGACAGGATAAAATCATCCGGTTCAAGTGAGGGCGTTTCAGTCATGATAATAGCCCGTTCAATGGCATGTTGCAATTCGCGTACGTTGCCGGGCCAGGAATAATGCATCAGCTTTTTAAGGGCAGCAGCAGTAATTCCGCGCAGGGATTTTTTGTATTTTTTGGAGTAAATTTTCAAAAAGTGGTTCGACAGCAATTCAATATCGTCGCCTCTTTCGCGAAGCGGAGGGAGATGTACTTCAACTGTATTGATCCTGTAGAGCAGGTCCTGCCGGAACAGGTTGTTGCTTACTGATTCGTATAGGTCGCTGTTGGTGGCGCAAATCAACCTGACATCTACGGTTACCGGCCGGTTGGCGCCAACCCTGGTCACCTCGCGCCTTTCAATAACGGTGAGAATTTTCGACTGCAGTGCAAGTGGCATGTTACCAATTTCATCCATGAAGAGTGTTCCCCGGGATGCAATTTCAAACCGTCCCGGTTTTTCTTTTTTGGCATCGGTAAAAGCACCTTTTTCGTGTCCGAATAGTTCGCTTTCAAAAAGTGTATCGCTTAATGAGCCCAGATCCACGCTGATGAACACCTCGTCGCGCCTGGGCGAATTGCGGTGCAGTGCACGGGCAACCAATTCCTTACCGGTTCCGTTTTCGCCGAGAATCAGCACGTTGGCGTCGGTTTTGGCTACCTTATTGATGGTGGTAAAAACCTCTTGCATGCGCTGGGAACTGCCGATAAAGTCAACAAACGGCTGGTCCATTACAGCGCTCATTTCTTTTTGCTTGGCACGCAGTGAAGTTGCCTCAAGACGCGATCTTCTCAGTTTTATCGAGGAAGAGATTGTGGCAAGGAGTTTTTCATTCTGCCAGGGCTTCAGCACAAAGTCCGTGGCCCCTGATTTGATGGCCTTCACTGCCCTCTCCGCATCGCCGTATGCAGTAATAAAAACAACAATAGCCTGGGGATCTATTTCCAGAATGCGCCCTAGCCAGTCAAATCCTTCCTGCCCGCTGATTGCATCCTTGTTGAAATTCATGTCAAGCAGGATCATGTCAAAATCCTCCCTGGCCATTACTTCAGGTATCTTATCAGGTGAATTCAGAGTAACCAACTTGTCTACATGAGGTTTCAGCAGTAATTTAAGTGCAAAAAGAATGTCCTCGTTGTCATCTACTGCCAGTATGGTACCGGTCTTTTCTGTCATTTTACCAGGGTTTTGATGCCAGAACAAAAATAGAGAATTAGTTTGGAATTAATCCGCATTTCCAAACGCTTTATTTTGAGCATGGCCGGGCATTAAAGTGTTCGTTTTCGTACTATGGGTGTTTCAATTTTATACACTCAGGTTGAAAAATAACTGCTTGCTTTTTTAATATAATGTTGTATTTTAACACTTTATTGCGATTGGCACAATTCATGTTGAATCTCACAGTAATTATTTTGAACAAAATTTTTCAACGCTTATGAGCGGAATGGATCGGACAATAGAAAAAAAGAGATTCGGGAAAAAACAGATTTGGCTGGGTATAGGAATTATACTGGTTTTGGCGGTTCTTGCACAAATCATTTTCGGCGATAAGAGTTCCAAACTGAATGTAGAACAGGAAAAAATAACTCTGGGAGAAGTACAGCGCGGAAAATACCAGGATTATATTTCGGTTAACGGCACCGTAGAGCCCATTCAGACCATTTATCTCGATGCCGTGGAATCCGGCAAGGTGGAAAAGATATTGATTGAAGAGGGTACCCGGGTAAAAAAGGGAGATGTCATTCTGTCTTTGAGCAATTATAACCTGCTCCTTGACATATCTGGAAATGAGGCCGATGTGGCCAGGGCTGTAAACGATCTGAAAACAGCCCGGATCAACCTGGAAAATCAGAATCTGCAAACCCGTTCCAGAATTCTTGAGTTGCAGTACCGTTTTAAAAAGATGGAGCGGCAATACAGGAACAACCTGAAATTAATTGACCAGGCTCTGATATCAAAAGAGGATTTTGAATACAGCAAGGAGCAGTACGAGGAAACAAAAATGCAGCTGGATCTGCAACATCAGAAATATATCCGCGATTCCATTTATACCATAACCCGTTTGTCATCAGACGAAGAATCTATTGGGCGCATGCAGATGAATCTGAACCTGACCCGCAGAAGGATGGACGATTTGAATATCAAAGCCCCTGTTGACGGGGAACTGGCAACACTGAACCCCGAAATCGGTGAGGTGATCAATTACGGAACACGCGTGGGCACAATCAATATCCTTGATTCCTACAAGATGCGCGTGCTGATTGATGAACATTACATTACCCGGATCAACAGGGGTTTGCCTGCCGACTTTGAATTTGCAGAAAAAAAGAATACGCTGCGGATTGTTAAAGTATATCCCGAAGTTCAGGGTGGAACCTTTGCAGTTGACATGGAGTTCACCAGTGAAATTCCGCAACAGATCAGGATTGGCCAGACTGCCCGCATTCACCTTGAATTGGGTGAATCAGAAGACGCAGTGTTGCTTCCCAGGGGAGGTTTCTATCAGAGCACAGGCGGACAATGGGTTTATGTTGTGGATCCTTCGGGAGACCTGGCAAAAAAGCGTAAAATCAGGCTGGGAAGGCAAAATCCAAGGTATTATGAAGTCCTTGAAGGCCTGAACCCGGGTGAACAGGTAATCGTTTCCGATTATGAGAATTTTGGCGATGCTGATAAACTTATATTGAAAAAATAAAATTGAAAACAAATAATAATCTTATATTTCCCATATGATTAAAACAACTGATCTGGTAAAGGTTTTCCGCACTGACGAAGTGGAAACCACTGCACTTAACAAGGTGAATCTTACCATTGAGAAAGGTGAATTCGTGGCCATCATGGGTCCATCAGGCTGCGGAAAGTCGACCCTGCTGAACATACTGGGGCTGCTGGACACACCCTCCTCAGGCCAGTATTTTTTCAACGGTGAAGAGGTTGCCGGGTATAAAGAAAAACAGCGCACCAACCTGCGAAAGGGGAACATCGGCTTTGTTTTTCAAAGTTTCAACCTGATTGATGAACTCACTGTTTACGAAAATGTAGAGCTGCCTTTGCTGTACCTGAAGGTTTCTGCGGCCGAACGCAAAAATAAAGTTGCCGAAGTGCTGGAAAGAATGAAAATTACGCATCGTAAAAAGCATTTTCCCCAACAACTGTCAGGCGGACAGCAGCAGCGTGTGGCAATTGCACGGGCTGTGGTTACAAGGCCCCACCTTATCTTGGCTGATGAGCCCACGGGTAATCTCGACTCAGCCAACGGTGAGGAAGTGATGAGCCTGCTTACCGAACTGAATAATGAAGGAACAACCATCATCATGGTTACCCACTCGCCGTCGGATGCAGATAAGGCCCACCGGATCGTGCAGCTGTTTGATGGTCATATTGTCACTGAAAATATCAGGCAAATACTGTAAAAACCAAGGACATGAAAGAGATCTGCATTCCCATACCTTACCTCAAGGCACAGGAGATTGCCGATGTTGAGGTTACAGTTGCCGGTCAGAAGCTACAATACAGCTTCAGGGTTGAATCGTTTCCCTGGGAGGTAGATGATGAATTTTCATCGCTGACCGACCCGCTGGAAAGGTCACTGGCCCGGATTTATAAACTTAAAAGTGCAATAGATGGTTATGATAAGGCCTGGGAACTGATTCAAATCTTCAACCCCGATGAGCATGCCGATCACATCCATATTTTGTATCGAAAAAAAATCAACAAATAGAATTTAAAACAAACTAATATAGACTTTGTATGAAAAAAATAATAGTATTCCTGTGTTCCCTGTTTATGTTGAGTTATGTGCCCGCTCAGGCACAAAAAGTCTGGTCATTAGAGGAGTGTATCAACTATGCACTTGATAACAACCTCACTGTTAAACGTCAGGAATTGAATGTGAAATATAACAAGAACAATTATAACCAGAGCTATTTCAATGCATTACCAAATGCAAACGGACAAATAAACTATGGCTACAGTTCAGGAAAAACAATTGATTATTCCAAATTTGAATATGTTGATCAGAATTACTGGTCGGGAAACGCCGGGTTAAGCAGTAACCTTACACTCTTCGGTGGATTTCAGACCATTAACAATATATTAAAGACAAAGTATGACTTCCTAAAAAGCAAATCCGATTTGGAAAGGTCAAAGAATGACATCTCTGTGCAGCTGGCACTTGCCTACCTTCAGGTACTTTTCACAAAGGAGCTCGTTGAAGTTGCAAAGGTTAAAAGTGATGTTACCTCATTGCAGGTTGAACGTACCAAAAAGCTTTTTGAAGTAGGCAATGTTGCACAGGGCGAATTTCTTCAAATAAAAGCCCAGGAAGCCAATGACAAAACCAGCCTGATCAACGCAAGAAACAACCAAGTAATGGCTTATCTCGACCTGACACAGCTTCTTGATCTTGATTCGACAGGTGGATTTGATGTGGTCATTCCGGCGAATATTGAAATTAAACTTCTAGCCCCCCTGGAGTCTGTAGAAAACATTTTTGCCAAAGCACAGGAAACAATGCCACAAATGAAAAGTGCCGAGTATGCGCTTAAGAGTTCTGAAAAACAATTGTCTATGGCATGGGGTCAGGCAGCTCCTACTGTAGGTGTAAGCGGAAATTTATCAACCCGATATTCCCAGGTGGCTGAAGACATTATGAATCCCGGTGAAAAATACAAGTTGAACGACCAGTTGGGTGATTATTATTACAAGCAGTTCTCATTAGGTGTATCAATACCTATTTTCAACCGGTTGCAGGTGAAAAACAGCATCAGCAATGCAAAACTGCAGGTTAGTGATTACCAGATTCAGCTTGATCAGGCCAAAATGGCTCTTTATAAAGAAATTCAGCAGGCACATGCTGATGCACAAGCATCACAGGAAAAGTATTATTCCAGCGTAGATGCCGTTAATTACAACGAGGAGGCTTTTAAATATACCAGTCAGAAAATGGAAGTCGGCCTGGTGAATTCAGTGGATTACAATGTTGCACAGAATAACCTGATCAGCGCCAAATCGAGCATGCTGCAGGCCAAGTACGAATACATTTTTAAACTGAAAATTCTGGATCTGTATATGGACAAGCCCATAACACTATAGTTCTCTAATTTGAGTTAGGTTGTTGCCAGGTGCAGTTTTCCGCACCTGGTTTTTTATTGCACACTCCCCTCGCCTTTAGAGGCTGTATGCAAAGTCTTTTCCCCGTCATTGCGAGGGAGGTACGACCGAAGCAATCTTTTAATATACAACAGATTGCTTCACTTCGTTCGCAATGACGGCTTCGATTTTAGGGCTTTTTACACAGATTCTTTAAGAGAGGAATTCGGAGTGAGGTTAAACGCATTCCAGATATCTCCCTCAGGCACCGCTGCAGTAATTTCAACATCTTTTTTTGTCACCGGGTGTACAAACCTGATTTTCCTGGCATGCAGGCTGATGCCACCATCGGGATTCGACCGGGGAAACCCATATTTCAGGTCGCCTTTGATGGGGCAGCCGATATGTGCAAGTTGTGCCCTGATCTGATGGTGTCTGCCGGTTTCAAGATTTACCTCCAGCAGGTAGTAATTATCCGACTTACCAATAATTTTATAACTCAGAGCCGCTTCTTTGGATCCGGCTTTGGCAACCTCGTTGCAATAGGATTTATTCTGCTTTGCATTGCGTACCAGATGATGCACCAGGCGGTCCGATTCTTTCGGCGGTTTGTTTTTAACAACAGCCCAATAGGTTTTACTTATCTTTCCTTCACGGAACATGGTGGTCAGCCGGGTCAGCGCTTTGCTGGTGCGTGCAAACAGAACGGCACCGGTAACCGGACGGTCGAGCCGGTGAACCACTCCCAGGAAGACATCACCGGGTTTGGCATATTTTTCTTTGAGGAACTGTCTGATCATGTTGTCGAGCGACAGATCACCCGTGGCATCCTTCTGCACCAAATCATGCGAGGTTTTACTCACCGCGATGATGTGGTTGTCCTCAAACAATATGTTTAGTGGTTCAGGCATTATTTTTGGCTGTTGGCTGTTGGCTGTTGGCTGTTAGCTGTTGGCTGTTGGCTATTGGCTGCCGCTGCCGCTGCCACTGCCACTTGTCCCAATCCTGGTTCTTTTTTCTTGGATCTTGGTTCTTGGATCTTGGATCTAATATTGTTCTTTATCATTCGGGAATTCCAGGTTCTTCACATCAGTGATGTAATTATTTACTGCGCTGGTAATTTCCTGATACAGGTTGTGATAACGCCTCAGAAACCGCGGTGAGAAATCCTGATTAATACCCAGCATGTCATGGATTACCAGCACCTGTCCGTCTACAAATCGTCCGGCACCAATACCAATTATCGGAATTTTAAGCTCCTGAGCCACCTGACCACCAAGCCTGGCGGGTATTTTCTCAAGCACTATTGCAAAACATCCGGCTTCCTCAAGCACGTGTGCATCCTCAACCAGCTTTTTGGCTTCTTCTTCATCCCGCGCCCTTACCACAAAGGTTCCAAACTTGTGAATCGACTGGGGTGTAAGTCCCAGGTGTCCCATAACCGGAATGCCGGCACACAGGATCCGGGTGACTGATTCCACTATTTCCTTTCCTCCCTCTAGTTTAACGCCATGTGCACCGGTTTCTTTCATAATTCGTATAGCAGAATTCAGCGCTTCCTTGGAATTTCCCTGGTACGAACCAAAAGGCAGGTCGACTATAACCAGAGCACGCTCAACAGCCCGTACCACAGCAGAGGCATAATAAATCATCTCGTTGAGCGTAATGGGAACGGTGGTTTCATAACCAGCCATTACGTTTGAGGCTGAATCTCCAACAAGAATCACATCAATACCGGCCCGGTCAATGATTTTGGCCATGGAATAATCGTAGGCAGTAAGCATGGATATTTTCTCTCCCCTGACTTTCATTTCCTGCAGTACATGAGTAGTAATTTTTTTGGGCTTATCGGCAGAAGCAACTGACATAGCAATAGATTTTAAGTTTGATAATAAGCTGGCAAAGTTGAGAAATTAACCTGGATTACACAACAACCCGGTTACAATATGTCATGTGCAGCATGAAGATTCATGTAAATACTGTCACAATCCCAGGTGCAAAACTGTCTATTTGTCAGCATGGCAGAAATGGCACAATCCTTGTCGATTAGGTCACAAACCAATTAGAATATTAACCAATAAAATATTTATAGCATGAGTAAGATAATCGGAATTGATCTGGGGACGACCAATTCATGCGTTGCAGTAATGGAGGGTAATGAACCGGTTGTAATTCCCAACAGCGAAGGCAAACG
>CAYTNC010000088.1:0-9580 GCA_964438935.1 uncultured Bacteroidales bacterium | reverse complement strand
GTAGCGAGAGGCGGGCTTGAACCGCCGACCTCATGATTATGAATCATGCGCTCTAACCAGCTGAGCTACCTCGCCATTTGACCTGATAAAGAGGTCTTCATTTATAGAGGGTGCAAAGATATAATTTTTGATGAATAATGAAAAAAAAGTCGAACCCGGAAAGAATTTTAT
The DNA here is from genome assembly GCA_964438935.1 of uncultured Bacteroidales bacterium. Classification (GTDB taxonomy): domain Bacteria; phylum Bacteroidota; class Bacteroidia; order Bacteroidales; family UBA10428; genus UBA5072. Next base: position 9,409 of record CAYTNC010000088.1, on the reverse strand, counting down.
AAGTAAGTATCCCTGTTGTTATCAGGGAAACACACTCAGAGACTTCCTTCGGGACCAACAGGCAAAATCAGATGCTTCTCTATCTCAACTATTTATAACTTAATGTAAGAATTATAATTGTTGTAACCACAATAATGTGGATTTGTCAAAACTTTTCGTCGTTTTTGTAACGGTTACGTTAATATGGCAAAACCAAATCCGAAAGAAATGAATGCATTTGAAATTGAAGCTACCAATTCCACACCATCGGTTTTTTATAATAACAATGAAAAACTAATCATCAAAGGCCGCTCCTTTCCTGAAAATGTGGATGAATTCTACAAAGCCATTTTCGACTTACTGGAAGAGATTAGCACCCGGGTTATAATCGTTGATATAGATTTGGAATATATCAACAGCGCTTCCTCGAAAAAAAATTCTTTCTATGCTGAAAATGCTCGACAAAAATCCCCATATAACTGATCTTACCATTATTTGGCGTTATGAAGAAGATGATGAAGACATCCTTGAAAGCGGGCAGATTTACGAAGAATTTATGATGAAAGCCCGGTTTCAGTATGCCGAACACAAGGAAGCGGCATAATCTCAGCCTAATTCACATGCTATTAAAATAAATTTCACCCCATTGTTTATTTACTCCACTGAAGTGATTATATTTATCTGATCACTTATATTATTTTCAGAAAAGAAATTTTATAATTTCCTGAACCCATTACTAAACAACAATTTTAATGGATACATCACCTAAATCCCTATATTAATCAAAGAGTGCAATCGATTGCCCTCATTTTACGTTTAATTAATGGTAAACCAACCCAAGAATTATCATGAGCTCAATTAATTCAAAAGCCACAGCTACCTTCCCTGAAGTGGTTTTCATGAAAAGCGGCAAGCTATTAATCAAAGGCAGATCAATACCTTCCGATGTAAGAGATTTTTATCAGCCTTTGATAGACTGGGCATCTGAACTGAAAATCAAGAACCTGATTGTTGATCTGGAACTTGAATACATGAACAGCGCGTCTGCCAAGAAATTGCTTTATATGCTTAAGGTTTTGGATATCAACCACGATGTAGAAAAACTCACTGTCAGATGGCATTATGAAGAAGGAGACAAAGAAAGCCTGATTAGCGGGCAAATTTTTGAAAAGTTGCTGACAAGAGCTGAATTCAGATACACATTGCATCGTGAAGCCTCTTCAAAATAAGCTGGCATAAGGCAGGTGCTATGGGCACAAACTTTATTCGTAAGGATAAAAGTTTGTATTGCCAAAACATTTTTTATATATTGCACAAATTGGATAAGTAAGAAATTGACACCTGACAAAAACACCCGGACTATTTCATGAAGAAAAAGATCATACTCGAATACACCCTCAATTCATCTTCCAGAGTTTTGTTCCCCCGCTTAAGCACACCAGGCGGCTTATCTGAATGGTTTGCCGATGATGTGAACATCAATGGACACCAGTACTCTTTTTTTTGGGAAGATTCAGAACAAAAAGCCGAAGTGATTCAAAGAAAAGAAAACAGGTACATCCGTTTCCGATGGGTAGAATCAGAAGAACCGGAAACAGGTTGGTTTGAATTCAGAATTAATACCGATGAGCTAACCGGTGATACCGCTTTAATTATCACCGACTTTTCTGACGATGAGGACCGTGAAAGCACCATTGAACTCTGGAATTCGCAAATTACCAAGCTTAAACATGTTCTTGGACTCTAGTTGCTTTTCCTGTTGCGAAAATATCCTAGCTTTGTACTCGTTTAATAAATGAGTTCCATTTATTCCTTTTTGCTGTGAAGCGACTGCACAGACTGATCATCATGTCATTTATAGGGCCATTTGTAATGACCTTCTTTATTGTGCTTTTCCTGCTGCTCATGCAATTCCTCTGGAGGTATATTGATGAGTTGGTTGGAAAAGGACTGGATGTCAGCATCATTGGAGAACTCTTACTTTATGCTTCAGCCGGATTGGTACCGCTTGCCCTGCCACTGGCAATCCTGCTGTCGTCTTTAATGGCCTTCGGTAACATGGGTGAGTATTATGAGCTCACTGCAATTAAAGCGTCCGGTATATCCCTTAGGCGGATTATGCAACCCATCATCTTCCTGGTTATTTTAATCACCATCGGATCGTTTTTGTTTTCAAACAATGTGCTTCCGGTAACGAATTTGAAGATGAAATCACTGATTTCGGATGTTAGAAGACAGCGGCCGGAAGTCTCCATTATTGAAGGTGCTTTTTATAACGGTATGGGCAACTACAGCATCAGGGTTAACAAAAAAAATCCGGTTACCAATATGCTTTATGGTCTCCAGATTTATGACCATTCAGCAGGAAAGGGAAATATTAGTGTCACCATCGCCGATTCAGGCAGGATGAAAATGACTGCCGACAAAAGAAACATGATCATTGTGCTGTGGGATGGGCACAGGTATGAAGAGGTAATTGAGAGCAAGCGCCGGCGTGAAAGACGATTCCCGCATCAGACCCTGAAATTCAAAGAGCAACAAATTATCATTGAATTATCTGGATTTGAATTGTCCCGATCAGACGAAAGCATATTCAAAAATGCTTACCAGATGCTGAATATTCAACAGTTACAAAGAGCGATGGATTCAATTAGCAGGGAGTTGAACAGAAGAAACAGGATTTTTCATGCTTCTTTGGTTAATAAAAGCTTGTTGCGGACCAATTCAAAGTTCCCGAATTCTATGCGTATTGGGCATTCTGATGGCACTGAAATAGACTATTCTGCACCCGGCATAATAAAATCCAGGGATCGGGCAAACAGTATTTCAAACCGCACTTCAGAGAACCCGGAGCGCGGGCCCATGGACGCGGGGGACCGAAGAGCCAAAGCCAGAAGAATGGCGCTTATGAAAAGAGCGGATTTGGAGCGACCAGGTCAACAATCAATTGCGGATACAGGGAAGCAGCCTGTGGCCCAAGCTGCACCAGCCAATCTTAAAAAAATCACCAACTTCGATACACTGGTAGCCTCATTTAATGTGCGCGACAGGTTGGAACTCATCAAGTCAGCCAAGGGAAACATTTCTCAGAGCCTTTTCCAGATTGCCAGTGCCACCACCACAAATGATATTGAAACCAGGCTGCTCAGAAGGCATGAAATTGAACTGCACCGCAAGTTTACCCTGTCCATGGCATGCCTGATCTTCCTGTTTATCGGCGCACCTCTGGGTGCCATTATCCGTAAAGGAGGTCTCGGGTTGCCCACAGTTATCTCAACCTTACTGTTTATCCTCTACTACATCATTTCCCTTACCGGCGAGAAATTTGTCAGGGAAAGCATATTAACAGCCTACCAGGGCATGTGGTTGTCTTCTTTTATACTGGTTATTGCGGGTATATTTCTTACTTATCAGGCAACCAATGACGCTGCCATTCTGAATTTAGATACCTACATAAACTGGGTACGCGAAAAAATAGGCGTCAGGAAGGGAATCATGCTCGAAAAGAAGCTACATATTACCGGTCGCTTTGACCTAATTGAAATACAAAAAGACGAACTGCTGCATGATTTCAAAAATATAGGATCCTCTGCCTCAGACTGTCTGAAAAGCCTGAAGGAAGATAACAAGTGGCCCATACTGATCAGAAAATCCTTTGAAAACAGATCATTTATCTATCTGATTGAATTCGGCATCCACTATAACAGTTTTCTCGACCGGGTTATTCTGAGCAAATGGTTCAGGATTCCTTATTTTAAAAAACGGTTATCTGAATTCCCATTGGTATACGGCAGGACCCGTTCGACTATTTTCACCAACAAAACATTAAGCTGGCTGGCTGTAATCCTGTTCCCCGTTGCACTGATCCGGCTGATTCACATCAAGCTAAAAGTAAGGCGTGTTTCGAGGCAACTAAAACAAATAGCAGATCTGACTTCCGGAATGGTTAACCTTTTAAACAGCTCCGCATTTAAATCAGAGATTGAAAAAGAGTTATGAGAGTCCTCCAGGTTTGCAACAAGCCCCCCTATCCTCCACGGGACGGAGGATCCCTTGCCATGTTTAACCTGGCTTACTCGCTCAAAAAACTTGGGCACCAGGTATCGGTACTCACCATGTTTACCAGAAAACACAAGCTTACTTCCGGTCAATCTCAGGAATTCTCCCGGATCATGGAAGTTCATTCCGTTTATGTAGATACCACTCCAAGCTTGTTGCGCATAATCATTAACCTTTTATTCTCTGACAAGCCATATCATGTTGAACGTTTTTTTTCAAAAGCATTTGAAACTGAACTATGCCGCATATTAAAAACAAGCCGCTATGATGTGATACAACTGGAGGGGCTTTATCTGACCGGCTATATTCCGGCAATCAGAAAAAATTCCAATGCCTTGGTTGCATTAAGGGCACATAATGTGGAGCATGAGATATGGGAGCGCATGGAGCAGCGTGAAAAAAACGTTTTCAGAAAAGCCTATTTCCGCGTACTGGCAAAAAGAATAAAGCGCTATGAACAACAGGTATTAAACCAGAACGATATGCTGGTGCCAATCACAGATCGGGACCTTGATCATTTCAGGGCAATGGGAAATACCAAACCTGCGCATGTTTGTAACGCAGGCGTAGATTTAGATACCGGCACCGTAAATGGTGAAATTCAGGATGAACAGTTATCTTCAACTACACCTTCCTTGTTCTTTATTGGCTCTCTCGACTGGATTCCAAACCAGGAGGGTTTGCTATGGTTTGCGAGCAAGGTTTACCCTCTGATTCACAATCAGTTTCCGGCGGTAAAATTTCATATTGCCGGCAGAAACGCTCCCCTGTCGGTCCAAAAAAATCTGAATTATCCGGGAATTATGTTTCATGGAGAGGTAGCTGATGCCCGCGTTTTTATGGCAAAACATCAGGTTTCAATCGCCCCCTGTTTTTCAGGCAGCGGAATGCGTGTGAAAATTATAGAATCTATGGCCCTTGGTAAACCGGTAGTTACAACTACTTTGGGTGCTGAAGGACTGAATGCAGTTCATAACCAAAACATCATAATTGCTGACGATGCCGATGATTTCTTTCACCATATTGAAAGACTGATCAAATTTCCCGAACTTTGCAGGAGCTTGGGCAACAGTGCAAAGAATTTTGCTGCCCACAATTTTGACAATAGAATACTTGCAGCCAACCTGGCCGGGTTTTATGAAAAATATTTGAAATGATTTTGAAAGTACTCTTTTGGTTTTTCCTTGGAATAATTCTTTATGCCTATATCGGTTACACAATCGTTTTGCTCGTTATTGCCGCTATCAACAGGCTGTTTCAGTTTCACCGGCAACATTTGCAGGAGCACTTTTTGCCCGAGGTCACCTTGCTTGTACCCGCTTATAACGAAGCCGGGTATGTAATACGTAAAGTGAATAATACACTGGAACTTGATTATCCGAAGGAGAAGCTTAAAATAATCTGGATTATTGACGGTTCAACAGATGACACTTACAACCTGCTGTGCCGTTATCCTGAAATTACGGTAATGCATGAAAAAGAACGACGTGGAAAAATTCATGCCATGAACCGGGGCATGAAAAAGGTGAATTCGCCCATTGTTGTTTTCACCGATGCGAATACCATGCTGAATAAAAATGCCCTCCGGGAAATAACAAGGCAGTTTGCGGATCATAAAACCGGATGTGTTACCGGAGAAAAGCGAATCAGCGAATCAGAAATGCAGAAGGCTGTTGCTGCGGGAGAAGGACTTTATTGGCGCTACGAATCCCTGATTAAAAGGCTTGAATCTGAAACCGGATCGGTAATGGGGGCTGTTGGTGAGATCTTCGCCATCCGAACCGAACTTTATAACGAAATCAAAGAAGATACCCTGCTGGATGACTTCACTATATCGCTGATGATTGCACGGCAAGGTTTTTGGATCAAGTACGCACCTCATGCCGTAGGAACCGAAACAGCATCGCTTTCCATTTCCGAGGAGATTAAGAGAAAAATCAGAATAGCCATAGGCGGACTGCAAACACTTACCCGATTTACCGGGCTCCTGAATCCTTTCAGAAATTGCTTTTTAACCTTCAAGTATATTTCACACAAGGTACTCAGGTGGACCATTGTGCCCTTTGCTTTCCCGCTTGTGTTGCTGCTCAATCTGATCATCGTACTCACGCCATTTAACACCAGTCTTTATAGTGTTCTGTTTCTTATGCAATGTATCTTTTACTTATTTGCACTGGCCGGAAGGCTGCTGCATGAGGTGAGAATAAAAATGAAGGCGCTGTTTGCACCCTATTACCTGGTTGTAATGAATTACGCCATTATAGCCGGCTTCGTCAGATTTATCAAAGGTAACTATTCAGTTAAATGGCAAAAAGCCAGGCGTATCTGACATATTTCATTGACTTGTTTCCGATAAATTGATTACTTCGTACAGAAGAAAACATCGGATTCACTAACAAATTGTAATTTTGCATTGAATATTTTGAATTTTGCAATTATGCCGGAAAAGGTAAAAAATAATATGCTGATTGAGCTGAACACGGTTAAAGAAGCCGTTGCTGATATCAAAGCAGGTAAGGTAGTTATTGTTGTTGACAATGAAGATCGCGAAAATGAAGGTGATTTCATCTGTGCCGCTGAGCTGATCACACCTGAAATTGTGAATTTCATGGCCACCTGTGGCCGCGGTCTCATTTGTGCACCCATTCCTGAAAAACGATGCGAACAGCTGGAACTTGAACTGATGGTTAGCTCCAATACTTCCATGCATGGCACTCCTTTCACTGTTTCCGTTGATTTACTTGGCAATGGTTGTACTACCGGAATTTCTGCCAGCGACAGGGCCAAAACAATCAGGGCTCTGGTTGACCCTGACACCCAGCCGGAAGATCTCGGAAGGCCCGGCCATATTTTCCCGCTGAAGGCCAAAACCAAGGGCGTCATACGCAGACCCGGACACACTGAAGCAGCCATTGATCTTGCTCTGTTGGCAGGGCTCAAACCCGGAGGCGCCCTTGTGGAAATTATGAACGAAGACGGCAGTATGGCACGTTTGCCTGAACTGATGACCATTGCCAAAAAATACAAGCTGAAAATCATTACCATCAAATCATTGATTGCCTATTTGCTGGAACAGGAGAGCCTTGTTATTAAAGGCGAAAAAGCCAAACTACCCACCAAATACGGAACGTTTACCGTCATTCCCTTTATTCAGAAATCAAACCGCATGGAACATCTGGCACTAATCAAGGGCTCATGGACACCCGAAGACCCTGTTCTGGTGCGGGTGCATTCTTCGTGCATGACCGGCGACATCTTCGGCTCATACCGTTGCGATTGCGGCTCACAATTGCATAACGCCATGAGGATGCTTGAAAAGGAAGGCCAGGGAGTTATTGTTTACCTCAACCAGGAAGGTCGGGGAATAGGACTGTTTAATAAAATAAAAGCCTACAATCTGCAGGAAAAGGGACGCGATACTGTGGAAGCCAATCTTGACCTGGGGTTTGAAGAAGATGAACGCGATTACGGTGTAGGAGCCAGTATTCTCCATGCACTTGGACTGGGTAAGATCAGGCTGATTACCAATAATCCGGTAAAAAGGGCCGGACTGGAAGGCTATGGAATATCAGTGGTGGAGAATATTCCGCTGAACATTCCGCCCAACGAACACAACCTTTTTTATTTAAAGACAAAGAAGAACAAAATGGGACACCTGCTTGAACTTCTTGAAGATAATGACTTCAAAATTGTAAACGGTGATCACTAATGAACGTGAGTAAACCCGGTATCGTGTTCATGGGAACGCCTGATTTTGCTGTTGCTTCACTTAAAGCCATCATTGACGCCGGTTATACGGTAAAAGGCGTAGTCACTGCCCCCGACAAACCGTCGGGAAGAGGACTTCAGATGCATACTTCGCCTGTTAAGCAGTTTGCTGTCAGCCAAAATCTTCCGGTTCTTCAGCCCATGAAACTGAAAGACCCTGAATTTCTCACAGCTTTACACAATCTGAATGCTGACCTTCAAATAATAGTAGCTTTTCGGATGCTTCCCGAAGAAGTATGGAACATGCCGCCTATGGGCACTTTCAACCTGCATGCATCCTTATTGCCTCAATACAGAGGCGCTGCGCCAATCAACTGGGCAATAATCAACGGCGAAACCCGCACCGGAGTCACTACCTTCTTTTTAAACCACGAAATCGACAAGGGTTCTGTAATTTTCACCCAGGAAACACCCATCGGGGAAAATGAAACAGCAGGGGAGCTTCATGACCGGCTCATGGAAACAGGAGCCCGATTGGTTGTTAAAACCATTGATTCCATAGCTGAAGGAACCATCCAAACAACAGATCAACATTTGCTTCCGGCTGATGGCATATTGAAACCTGCGCCCAAGATTTTCAGGGATGATTGCCGGATCCATTGGGACCGCGATATCCGGGTTGTTCACAACCTGATCCGGGGTTTGAGCCCCTACCCTGCTGCCTGGACCGAAATCGTTAACAGCAAAGGAGAAATCGTAACGGCAAAAATATATACTGCCGGTATGGTTGATAAGCCACATGCACATGGCCCAGGAACGACAGAAACTGATTTAAAAACATTCCTCAGGATTGCTGCTTCAAATGGTTACATAAATGTTGAAAGCATCCAGCTTCAGTCGAAAAAACAAATGCATGTTGCCGATTTTCTTCGCGGATTCCAGGATATAGCCGGATGCCGGTTCCTTTAGGTTTTTATTCCATATTCAGATCAATCCGGAATTCTTCTTCTCCGGATTTCGATTCATCAGCTTCCTTAAGCACCGGTTTTTGAACCTGTCTCTTTACAGGTTTGCGCAACTGCAGCTGCGTTCCAACCGAAGGCTTTGTCCCCGGATTCATATCGTTCATCAGGTACAATCGCTGCAGCTTAATGGCATAAAGCTGCGAAATGGTATACATGGTTTCACCTTCTTTCACCGTGTGCGTATTCTTACCCAGTTCAGCCTTATTGCGCTTGGGCTGCAGGTATATTATTTGTCCTGCCGCCAGCAAATCGGGGTTGGCTATGTCGTTGTAATCCGGGATTTCCCATGACATCTTACCGAATTCATCAGTTAACGATTCATAAGAGTCCCCGGCTGCAGCTACAACATACTTAACCCGGTTTCTTTCCAATATGTTTCTTGACGGAATTCTGTTAACATAAGCAGTAGGACGGGGATTCCGGGTCTTTACCTTTTCTGAATTTCCGTCAAATCCGTGCAAGTCAAACTCCTCTATAATATCAATTAGTTTGTCAGCATAGGTGTGACTTGTGGCATAGCCGGCCTTTTTGAGTCCTTTTGCCCAGCCCTTGTAATCGGTGATATCCAATTCAAAAAGAAAGGCATATCTTGATTTGGCCCTGAGGTAATCAGAGTGGTCCCTGTATGAATCTTCAAC
>CAYTNC010000087.1:6901-9867 GCA_964438935.1 uncultured Bacteroidales bacterium | reverse complement strand
ATATGCAAATTCAACCACTCCGTGGTTGTCGATAAATGAAATTTCTCATCACACCGGGTTTCACCCGGCGCTATTCAAATTCAAGCACTCCGTGCTTGTCTTTGCAATAATCACAGGAGCCTGGAGAAAATACAAACCCAACATAGTAACATTCATTTATCAAATAACCAGTCAGTAATTGATAATCTAAGACTCAATCGCATTTCCATATTTGCAGGCGGGCAATGCATTTGTCTCTACCGCTCGTTCTCCTTTTTGATCCGGTTCAGTGTGATGAGCAGTGAGTCGCGTTCTTCGGGACTTAATGCAGAGATTGATACGGGTGGATATTTCGCAATGCCTTTTCCTGAGCGTTTAAGAAGTGTTATCGACTCACGGTATCTCATGAAAAACGATTTCAGTGCATATCCGGCAAATTCCTTTTTAGGAATCTCAATTGAGTTCTTTCGCGAGGTGAAGTAAGTGGGAGCAAAATACCGCAGAACTATTTTATCCGATTCATCGCTGAAATAAATGTAATTGTAATTCCGGAACGACTCGTAAAATGCATAAATGACGTAGGCTATGGCAAAGAAAATAGCCAGCATGCTGTTTTTTATTCCCTTAAAAAGGTCGTAAACCGGCAAAAACAACAGCAGACAAATCACCAATACCAGAAACAGCAGCGCGAAAAGTTTCCCGAGGTTTTTTCTATAAATGGTTTTCTTAATGTCGATAATCATAACAGGAGTGTATTACTCAAAGTTATCATTTTATTTATTTAGTAATAAGCAGATACATCACGATCTCTTTTTTTCAAAGAAATCTTTCAGCAATTGACTGCACTCGGTTTTAAGCACCCCCCCCTGAACAACGGTTCGTGGATGCAGCAGCCTGTCCCGTACAAGTGTGTAGCCTCTTTTTTCATCATCGGCACCAAAAACAATTTTTCCGAGTTGTGCCCAGTATGAAGCGCCCGCGCACATTACACAGGGCTCCAGGGTTACATAAAGGGTACATTCATTCAGGTACTTGCCGCCTATGGTGTTGGTAGCTGAAGTAAAAGCCTGCATTTCTGCATGGGCAGTGGGGTCGTTGAGTGTTTCGGTGAGGTTGTGTGCCCTGGCAATAATCCGGTTGTTCCACACAATAACTGCTCCCACTGGTACTTCATCCTGCTCAGAAGCTTTTTGGGCTTCCCTGAGCGCCTCGTTCATGAAATACGCATCGCTATACAGTTCCATAGACAAATATTGTAATTTAATTCCTATTTTCGCAACTAAAATAACGGATAATTCTATGTACAGAACACATACCTGCGGCGAGTTGCGGATAAGCGACCAGGGAAAACAAGTGACATTAAGCGGCTGGATTCAGCGCTCACGCGATCTGGGCGGCATGACGTTCATTGACCTGCGTGACCGCTATGGCATTACCCAGCTTGTGTTCAACATGGACACCAACCCGGAATTGTGCAACGAAGCCCGCAAGTTTGGCCGGGAATATGTGCTGATGGCCGAAGGTATCGTAAATGAACGAAGCAATAAAAATCCGAAAATGCCCACCGGGGATATCGAAATACAGGTTTTAAAAGTTACTGTGCTCAATGCATCCGATACACCTCCATTTACCATTGAGGATGAATCGGATGGCGGTGATGAACTGCGGATGAAATACCGCTACCTCGATTTACGCAGGAATCCGGTTAAGAACAACCTGCTGCTGCGGCACAGGATGGCTTTTGAATCGCGAAATTACCTGAACAACCAGCAATTTGTTGAGGTGGAAACGCCGGTATTGATCAAAAGCACTCCCGAAGGAGCCCGCGACTTTGTGGTGCCCTCAAGGGTAAATCCCGGACAATTTTATGCCCTTCCGCAATCGCCGCAAACTTTCAAGCAATTGCTGATGGTGGCGGGGTACGACAGGTATATGCAAATTGTGAAATGTTTCAGGGATGAGGACCTGCGCGCTGACCGGCAGCCGGAGTTCACGCAAATCGATTGTGAAATGTCGTTTGTGCAACAGGAAGATATCCTGAACATGTTTGAAGGCCTGATTAAACATCTCTTTAATGAAGTAAAAGGAATCGCATTTGAACAGGCTTTTCCCCGGATGACTTATGCCGAGGCCATGGAAAAATACGGCAACGACAAGCCGGATATCCGCTTTGAAATGAAATTCGTTGAGATTACCGGTAAGGCAAAAGGGAAGGGATTCCAGGTATTTGATTCAGCAGCTTATGTTGGCTGCATCGTTGCCAAAGGTTGCGCCGAATATACCCGCAAGCAAATTGACGAGCTTACCGAGTTTGTCAAAAAACCGCAGGTTGGAGCAAAGGGACTTGTATACATACGCTATGGGGCCGATAATACGCTGAAATCGTCAGTGGGTAAATTTTACGGTCCGGAAGACTTGAAGGAATTAGCAGCAGTGGCAGGAGCAGCGGCAGGGGACCTTATCTTTATTTTAGCCGGAGAGAAACATCCCACATTGAAAGCCATGAGCGAATTGCGTCTGGAAATGGGGAACCGGCTGGGCCTGCGCGATAAAAATGTATTTAAACCCCTTTGGGTCATAGATTTTCCGCTGCTGGAATGGGATGAAGAAACCAACAGGTTTTATGCCATGCACCATCCGTTTACTGCACCCAAGCCCGAGGATGTTCATTATCTGGAAACCGACCCGGCGAAAATCAGGGCCAATGCCTATGATTGCGTCATCAACGGCGTGGAGGTTGGCGGAGGTTCTATACGTATTCACGAAGCCGGTTTACAAAAAAGGATGTTTACCGCGCTTGGTCTTACCGATGAGGAAGCTGAACGCCAGTTTGGGTTCCTGATGAGTGCGTTCAAATTCGGCGCTCCTCCGCATGGCGGCATTGCTTTTGGTTTCGACAGGCTGGTGTCGCTGTTTGCAGGTGAAGACTCCATCCGCGATGTGATCGCCTTCCCGAAAAACAATGCGGCCCGTGATGTCATGGCCGA
>CAYTNC010000087.1:0-6801 GCA_964438935.1 uncultured Bacteroidales bacterium | reverse complement strand
TGTTCGTTTTCGCACACCAATTGTATCAAAACAATACAGGATAAGAAAGTCCTAAATTGCCTGTAAATATCAGAAATACAAATATATGAACAATTTGGCATGATTCCTGTTTACCTGTTTGTACATGGAACAAACATAAAAAACAGCAACCATGAAAACCACAGTAAACACCAATCGGAATACCAGCATCCTGATGACAGCCGCTATAGCAGTATTTGCAGCAACAGGAACTTTGAACGCAGGTATGAGTGAAGAGTCCAGAAGTGCTGAAAGAATTGAAAAACTGACCGGAGCACTGGAGCACTCTTTGAAATATGAGGCACCAAAAAATACCGAAACTGCTACGTCAGGCAATTCTACAATGAAGGTTACTGTTGAAGAACTGCAGGCAGCACTTGAGAACATTGATTCATTGACTGCAGCAACTGAAGAAAGCTTAAGATATCAGGCACCGCAGGTAAGTGAAGATATAATCAATTACGAAATAAATGCCGCATGGGAACGACTGAAGGATTTGAACCTTGCTATGGAAGAAGAAGTTCGTTACCAGGCTCCGGAAATGGCAGAGGAAAACAACTACAATGAGGCAGTAGCTGCACTTGATGCAGAAAACATCAACCTGGCCGCAAAATAATCAATCGAGTCGCAATACGGCCAGGAACGCAGATTGAGGAACTTCAACATTGCCAATCTGGCGCATCCGCTTCTTTCCCTTCTTTTGTTTTTCAAGCAATTTTCTTTTCCTGGAAATATCTCCGCCATAGCATTTAGCAGTAACATCTTTCCGAACTGCTTTAATAGTTTCCCTTGCAATGATCTTTGACCCGATAGCCGCCTGAATGGCAATATCAAATTGCTGTCTTGGGATCAGCTCCCTGAGTTTTTCGCAAATACGCCTGCCGAAGGCATAAGCGTTGTCGCGGTGTATCAGTGACGACAATGCATCCACCAGGTCCCCGTTCAGCATAATATCAAGTCGTACCAGGTTGGCTTCTTTGTAACCGACATAATGATAATCGAATGAGGCATATCCTTTGGAAATGCTTTTGAGCTTGTCGTAAAAATCAAAAACAATTTCAGCCAGCGGCATTTCAAAAACCAGTTCAATTCTGTTGGTAGTCAGGTAAACCTGACTTTTCAGTGTGCCCCGCTTGTCGATACAGAGTTTCATAATCGGGCCCACAAAGTCGGACTGGCAAATGATTTCGGCTTCAATATAAGGTTCTTCAATAAAGTCAATGTAGGTAGGGTCGGGCAATCCCGAAGGATTGTGTACATCAATCATCTCTCCCTTATTGGAATTTACCCGGTAAGATACATTGGGTACCGTATTGATCACATCCAGGTTGAATTCCCGATCGAGCCGTTCCTGAACGATCTCCATATGCAACAACCCCAGGAATCCGCATCGGAATCCAAAACCAAGTGCAGCTGATGATTCCGGGACAAAGGATAGTGAGGCATCATTGAGTTGAAGCTTTTCAAGCGAAGCCCGCAATTCCTCATAATCATCTGCATCAATGGGATAAATACCGGCAAAAACCATGGGCTTTACCTCCACAAAACCTCCGATAGCAATATCGCAAGGCCTGTCGTAATGGGTTATGGTATCACCTACCTTTACATCGCGTGCCGATTTGATACCCGAAATGATATAACCTACGTTACCGGCACCCAATTCCTTTTTTGCCTCAAATTTCAGTTTCAGCACACCGATCTCATCAGCATGATAGTCCATTCCGAGATTCACGAATTTTACATGGTCACCTTTTCTGATGGTGCCGTTTATAATTTTAAAATAAGCAAAAATTCCGCGGAACGAATTGAATACCGAGTCGAAAATCAGTGCCTGAAGCGGTGCATCAGGGTCTCCCTTGGGGGGAGGTATTTGCTTGATTATTCTTTCGAGGATCTGCTCAACACCGGCACCTGTTTTTGCGCTCACTTCAATTATTTTCTCGCGTTCACAGCCAATCAGGTCAACGATTTGGTCCTTCACCTCCTCGGGCATGGCGCTGGGCATGTCCATTTTATTCAGCACCGGTATGATTTCCAGTCCATGATCCACGGCCTGATACATATTGGATATGGTTTGGGCCTGAATTCCCTGAGTAGCATCAACTACGAGTAAGGCTCCCTCGCATGCGGCTATGGCTCTGGAAACTTCATAGGAAAAATCAACATGGCCGGGCGTGTCAATCAGGTTAAGAATGTAATTGGAGCCTTCAAACACATGCTCCATTTGTATGGCATGACTTTTTATTGTAATGCCCCTTTCTCTTTCAAGATCCATATTATCCAGCACCTGATTCTGGAAATCCCTGTCAGCAAGTGTATGGGTAATTTGTATCAACCGGTCGGCCAATGTGCTTTTACCATGATCGATGTGTGCTATGATGCAAAAATTACGGATCCTGTCCATCAATATTTTTTTAGAGGACACAAAGATATTTATTTGAGGGTAATATAAAACAAAGTCATCCTAACTGATTCGGCTATTTTTTAGTATTTTCGGAATGGTAATGAGAATAATGAAATATTGGGCTCAATTGATAAAAATATGATGCTGAGTGCCACAAAACCCCAGTTATGGGGTTTAATTCGAATAGCGCCGGGTGAAACCCGGTGTACGGAGATATACCATTGCTTCACAACCACGGAGTGGTTGAATTTATTGATTGTGAGCTGTACATATACATTCAACCACTCCGTGGTTGTTATGCGTAACTTTATGCTTTTCACCGGGTTTCACCCGGTGTTATTCACATTAAAACCACTCCGTGGTTTATTGATAAAAATCAAATGCAATCCTTTTCCTAATTTGCATGACGTATGATAAAATTCCCACTTGAAATCATTCCCTGCAATTTTGAGAACAGGGTGCATTGCGAAGCTTTGATCCGGCTGATGAATGAGTACATCACCGACAAAATGGGTGGCGGACAGCCCTATACCGAAGATCAAAAAATTAAACTGGTGGAGGGTTTGAAAAACCATCCTTGCTGCCTGGTCTATCTGGGTTCAAGCGGGGGTGAATTTGTAGGTCTTGTTAACAGCTTTGTCAACTTTGCCACTTTTACCGTAAAGCCTTTTATCAATATTCACGATGTAATTGTAACCGAAAGATGGCGGAATAACGGGGTGGGTAGGCGCATGTTGTTGCACATGATTGAAAAGGCCAGGGAACTGGGATGCTCCAAGGTAACCCTGGAGGTACGGGCCGACAATGAGAATGCCCGGTATTTATATGAACACCTGGGATTTAAGGATGCCGAGCCCAGGCAATATTACTGGGCCAAGTATTTATAAACATTCATTGTCGTCCGGGTAAAATTTCTCGACTTTTGTAAAGTCCAATATATATTGCGTCCCTACGGGACTTTGAGAGTTGAGAGGTGGCTTTTCTTTTCTACCCATATTTGGTTCCTAACGGAACCGTCCCGTAGGGACATCATATTGGTAGATAAAGGATTAATATGTAAAGTTAAGTCCCGTATGGGACGATATATTTTTTAACCGGACAATAGTGATAAACATTAATTGAACTCATATGATTTACTTCACCGACCAGGAGATTGATCAATTGCTTACAGAAGATGTGCAGTATTTTGATCTGACCACCTCATTGCTTCGGCTTGAAAACAAGCCTGCCAAAATTTATTTTACAACACGCGAACCCACAGTGATCTGCGGTTCCGAAGAGGTTATGAAGGTGTTCCAGCGCACCAACATTCAAACTACATTGTTTACACCCAGCGGTGAGCATCTTGAAAAAGACGTAAAGTTTCTTGAAGGAGAAGGTTTGTCAGGAACACTCTTTGCCATTTCACGAACTGTGGAAAACATGTTGCGCTATGCTTCGGGTATAGCCACCCGCACAAGGATGCTGGTTGAAAAGGCACATGAAGTCAACAAAGACATTGTGGTGAGTACTACCCGTAAAACCATACCGGGTACCCGAAAGCTTGCCGTAAAGGCGGCTCAGGCCGGAGGGGCAAGCATTCACCGCTTGGGGCTTTCCGAATCCATTCTGGTATTCAGAGATCACTGCAGTTTTCTGGGTGGAATGGACAATCTTGGGAAGCGGCTTAAAGAAAGGAAATCACTCGCCGGGGGCAAACCGATCACAATTGAAGCAGATAATTTTGAAGATGCACTTAAAATTGCCCGGGCAGGGGCTGATGTCATACAACTCGATAAATTTACACCGGGAGATATCAGAAAGTTAAGAAAGGAAGTACTTAAAATAAACCCAGCTGTCCGGCTTGCGGTTGCGGGCAATATCACTTTGAAGAATATTCAGGACTATGCTTCGTCAGGTGCCGACATGGTGGTGACATCATGGCCGTATTACGGAGAACCAGCTGATATGCATGTTTGTATTCAGCCCATTTATGAACAATTCTGATTACTCGTGTTTCAACGCTGTCCCGGGATCAATCCGGGTGGAGAGGAAAGCATGATAATATGCTGTGGCAAGAGAAAAAACCAATACAATTGCCATAGCAGCAAAAAAATACAGAACATTCAGGCTGATGTGATAGGCATAGTCCTTAATCCAGGCAGTGGCCAGGAAGCAGGCGCCGATCCATGCAAAAACTGATGCGATCGTTACCATGGCAGTCACCTGTTTTGCTCTTTGCAGTAAGAGGGTACTGTTACTTGCACCCATGGCTTTTTGGATGCCTATTTCCCTTTGTCTTCTGCTATATGAGAATGAAAACAGCGCAAAAAGTCCCACCCCTGCCAGAAGAATGGCCACCAGCGACAGTAATAAAAAAATCTTTTTTGTCTGATTAACCGCTTCATACTTGCTCCGTCGATCCTGTTCCAGGTTATAGTAAACAAAAGGGTAGGCCGATGTGAAACTGTCCCATACCTGGTTCAAATAATGAATAGTTGAATCCTGCCGGTCCGGAGTTAGCTTAACAGAAAGGTATCCTTCCATATTCCCGGGCATCAGAGTAATTACCAAGGGTCTGATTGGATTTTCCAACGTTTCAAAATGGAAGTCCCTGACCACTCCGATGATTTTGAACCTGCCGTCTTTATGATGGTAGGGCGAAAGCTGCTTCAGGTACTTGCCAACAGGGTCCTTAATTCCAAGCATGTTGGCAAGTGTTTCATTGATAACGCATGCAGAAGAATCCTCGGGGTTACTGCGGTCAAAAAACCTGCCTGAAAACATATTGGTTTTGTAGGTGGAATCAAAGCCATAACTTACAAATAGGGAGTTGGCCGAATAATTATTTTCCGCAGAACTGCCCTCAAGCACATAGGGAAGCCGGGCAAAACTACCACCCATTGCGCTGTTGGTGTTGGTAACTGCCAATACTCCCGAATGCTTGAGAATCTGCTTCTTGTATTCCTCAAGGTTCTTGCCGAGACCGTCGGGGCGCCTGATAACCACTACATCCCTGGTATTGTATCCTCTTTCTTTATGAATGAGAAAGTGAAACTGGCCGGATATGACCAGCGTCATGGAAATGGTTCCCACGGCCACAAATAATTGAAAATAGGTAAGCAATGATCTCAGATGGCCTTTGTCGGTTTCTTTGTAGAAACGTTTGCGCAAGAACGCCAGCGGGCTATACGAAGATAAAACCAGTGCGGGATAAAGTCCGGAGATCAGCCCGATGACCAGGATCACTGCTGCCATTAAGGACATCCCGGCAGGATTCAGCAATTGACGCAGACTCAGGTGAAGCCCGATATACCTATTGCATGGAGGTAGTAACAATTCCGTCAGAAGAAGCGCCAATGCCATGGCTAAAAATGTCAGCAGTGACGATTCAAGCAGGAACTGATTGACCAGCCTGGATCGTCCGGAACCAACTATTTTGCGGATACCAACCTCCTTTGCTCTCAATATGGACCGCGCTGTGACCAGGCTGATGAAGTTCATGCAGGCGAGAACAAGAATAGCAATAGCAAGCGCCGTGAAAAGATAAATATACATTATCTTTCCTGTAGACTCAAATTCCGAAGTATAATCGGATTTGAGATGTATCTCCTTGATTGGTTGTGGTATGTAGTTGTATTTTGCCTGTGTAGCCAAAAGCTGACTTTTATTTGTTTTCAGAAGGTCAGCATAATCAGGCATCACATATTTCGATACAACTCCGTCAAGGCCCGTTTTCAATTCCCTAGTGGTCATTCCTGGTTTGACCAACACATAAGTATAAAGTAAATGAGAGATAAAGCGGCTTTCCTGCAACAACTTCTCAAAGGTTGACAAGGCTCCGACCATATCGAAATGCATATGGGAATTCTCGGGAATGTCCTTCATGATGCCGGTAACTTCATAGTACATTGAGTCGTTTTCAATGCGTAGCAACTTGCCTAAAGGATCTTCAGCGCCGAAATAACGCAGGGCCGTCTCCTGGCTGATAACAATACTGTTGGGCTTTTTAAGCACATGATCTGCATTGCCTTTTAGAAGAGGGAAAGAAAATACTTTAAAGAAAGAAGAATCTGCAAAAATGAGGTTGTCTTCATTAAAGCGGACGTCTTTGTAACGGATTAGCCAGGCACCAAACCGGGCCACCCTTACAGCACTTTCGATTCCGTTGATTTCATGAGCTGCTGTTTTGGCAAGTGGGGCGGGTGTAATGGCATGATTGAAATTGTTGTCAGCAATTCTTCCTTTAACGGCAATACGATAAATTCCGTCTGCGTTTCTGTGAAACCGGTCGTAACTGAATTCTTTATGGGCATATAGAAAAATAATGATGCTGAAAGCAAGGCCAATTGCCAAACCAAAGATATTTATCAGCGTCTGGAACCGGTCCCTGAAAAATA
>CAYTNC010000086.1:0-10027 GCA_964438935.1 uncultured Bacteroidales bacterium | reverse complement strand
CTAAAGGAATTCAACTGGCCCGAGATCCGGTTTATTTTCCTTCAGTATAAAACAGGTGATGATTCCTACATCAAGCTAAAACTACGGCCGGGATCAGGCATCGCCGGAGCTGCAACCGAATGGCAGGCATACGGAAGAAGCATTCCCTTCTTCACCTTTACAGCGGGACCTGATCAGAAAGCCTTCATCAAAGCTTTCGAACAACAACTAATCAGGTTTTTGGGATAGGTTGAAACCGGTTATTTTTGACTAGCTGCAAAAATCTCTTTCCCAAAAGTCATGCATTCGCTTCTTTTGAGATTGTCATATTCAGGCATACCCATTCCTTTAAGGGCATTGCGAGAGGCTTCTTCCATAAGCCCATAAGTAACACGTCCGAGGAATACCTTTGAAGGCAGGTTTTCCACTCCGCAGATCCTGGCCAGGTGATTGTTGATTAACATTGAGGTAATCTCATCTCCCGCTGGTTGCATGCGGTTGCCGCACACAGCAAATAAGCCCCTGATTTTGTCTTTCAGCTGCGCCTTGTTTGTTTCAATATACTGTTGCATCTGCTCAGAAACCTTGCCCATGCGGATGGAGCCTCCAATAACAACATGGTCATAGACCGATAAATCGGGATTTTCCCTTACGTCGAATACATTGGCAATCCCGTCCATGCCTTCTGAAATCCAAATGCCGGCATCGCGTGATGATCCGCACCAGGTGCTGTAAAGTATGGCCCACTTTTTATCTGACGGGTTCGGATAATACTCCAGGGCCGACATTTTTTTCGATAGGGCCAGTGCAGCAGCACCCAATATTCCGGTTTTGAAAAACTGTCTTTTGTTCATCTTTGTTATAGGTTTTATGTCAATAGAAACTAAGGGTAATCTGGTTCATTAAAATGTGCTGGCAATGGCTTTTACCGGGTCAAGGCGTGCCGCTGTAATTGCAGGCATTAGTCCGGCTACCAGTCCCACTGCCGAACTGAACAACAACCCGAAAACAATATTGCCGGAACTCAGAAATATGTTGAAATCATTGGCCCGGGCAATAAAGGTGCCCAGGTAAATCATGATCAGACCGAGCATGCCGCCGATAACTGATAAAAGCACCGACTCATAAAGTACTTCAAGTATGATGTAGTAGTTTTTGGCCCCCAGGGCTTTTTGAATGCCAATGATGTTGGTTCTTTCCTTAACCGATACAAACATGATGTTGGCAATGCCGAAGGCTCCTACCAGTACGGCAAAGATGCCGATGAACCATCCGGCCAGATTAACCACCTTGAAGATCTGGTCGATCATGCCGCTCATCATGCTGGTTTCGTTGATGGCAAAGTTATCCTTTGACCTGGGGCTCAGCCTTCGGATGGATCGCATGGTCTGGCGTAGTTCCTGTTTGAATATATCGGCAGAAAGGCCTTCAACGGGTTTCACCCAAATCTGCGGTGAACTGTTATCGCTTTTCAGGTCGGTTGCCGTGGCCAGATAATCAATGGGTACCACAACCACTTCATCCACGCTTCCGCCGCCAAAAAGTGATTTGCCTTCTTTTTTGAACACGCCGATGATGTTGGTTTTCTTGTTTTTAAACTTAATGGAGCGTCCAAGGGGATTCACGCCGGGGAAAAGCTCTTCTGCCAGTTTATTCCCTATAACGCAGTTGTTTTTACCTGAATTGATATCGTAAGTTGAGAGGAACCGGCCACTTTGTATGTCGAAGCTGCGAATGGTTTCAAATTCTTCAGAGGATCCCCACACCATTATATTTTCGGCTTTGTTGTCGAGGTATTCAACATTGGTTTGCAGGATGGCGATAAAGCAGGCCGAATGTACATTTTCCATCCTTTTTTTCAGCTCATCATATTCACGCAGGGTGGCTACCGGCCGGTTCAGATATTCCCACCAGGCATATTCGGTACCGCTTTCGGGGGCCCATGGAAACTTTTCAATCACCATCACATCATTACCAAATGAGGCCATGGACTCTCTCATATTGGACTCCATGGAATCAAGAACGGTAAATACCGATACGATTGAAAAGATGCCAATGGTAACACCAAGCAGTGACAGGAAAGTGCGCATTTTATTGAGGATTACTGTGCGGTAAGCCGACTGCAAACTTTCGCGTATGATAAAATAAAAGCGCATATTTAGGGCAGGATTATCTAAAACAAAGATAAGAAAGACCTGCAAATTTCTCAAAAAATTAATATCTTGTAGCGCCTGTTGTGAGTTGTTGTTATGAGGCTCATTTAGGCATATTGCCCTATAAAACCGCAAATTAAAGAACAGCATATATGAACAAAAAAATCAAAACCGCGTTGATCTCGGTTTACTATAAAGATCACCTTGAAGAAATAGCCAGAAAACTGAATGAACAGCAAGTTTCGATTATTTCCACAGGGGGTACAAAAGAATTCATTGAAAAGCTCGGCATCCGGGTAACCGCAGTAGAGGAACTCACCACCTATCCTTCAATTTTGGGAGGCCGGGTTAAAACCCTGCATCCGAAGATTTTCGGTGGCATTCTGGCGCGGTTGGATAATAAGCAGGATATCAAAGATATGGAGCAATATAGCATCCATTCCATCGATCTGGTGGTTGTTGATTTATATCCTTTTGAAGAAACGGTTGCAAGTGGGGCAGAGGATACAGATATTATTGAAAAAATTGATATCGGGGGGATTTCTCTGATACGTGCTGCCGCAAAGAATTTTGAGGATGTGGTGATCATTCCGTCAAAGGAGCAATATCCTGTATTGTTGAATATACTGAATAATCAGCAGGGGGAAACCACCCTGGAGCAACGCAGGAGTTTGGCACTGGATGCATTTTCAGTGACATCGCATTACGATACGGCCATTTTCGGTTTTTTTAACAAAAATAAAGAGAAAATTGCCTTCAGGCAGAGTTATGATCTGGCCAAGCCATTACGCTACGGAGAAAATCCGCATCAGAAAGGTACCTTTTATGGTAATTTTGAAGCGCTTTTTGAGCAGGTTCAGGGTAAGGAGATATCATATAACAACCTGCTCGATATTGAAGCTGCTGTTTACCTGATTGGTGATTTTACCGAAACCACATTTGCCATTCTCAAGCACAACAATGCCTGCGGGGTGGCCTCGCGTCCGCAGCTGATTGATGCCTGGAAGGCCGCTTTGGCCGGTGACCCGGTTTCGGCTTTTGGCGGCATCCTGATCACCAATGTGAAGGTTGATGCTGCAACTGCTCAGGAAATCGACAAACTGTTTTTTGAGGTCATCATTGCTCCGGCCTATGAACCCGGAGTTCTGGAAATATTACAGAAAAAGAAAAACAGGATCATTCTCATACGTAAGGATGTAGCTTTACCGCAAGTTCAATTCCGGTCGATGCTCAATGGTGTGATTGAACAGGACAGGGATATGCGGTATGAGTCAAAGCAGGATATGAAGCCGGTTACCAAAAGAATTCCTGCAGATCAGGAATACAACGACCTTGTTTTTGCCAACAAGGTGGTGAAACACTCCAAATCAAACACCATAGTATTGGCCCGTGATGGTCAGCTGATTGCCAGCGGAGTTGGGCAAACCAGCCGGGTTGATTCATTGAAACAGGCCATCACAAAGGCCCGCAACTTCGGGTTTGAAACCACAGGCGCCGTGATGGCATCCGATGCGTTTTTTCCGTTTGCCGATTGTGTTGAAATTGCCAACGAGGCCGGAATCAAGGTTGTGATTCAACCGGGGGGCTCGGTGCGCGATCAGGACTCAGTGGATTATTGTGATAAAAACAATATGGCTATGGTTTTTACAGGAATTCGTCATTTTAAACATTGAAATTCCGTAACCTGTTGAATTTTTATGCGTTTATATCATTACATTTTATATCAATTGAATTCTCAAAGTATTACCTTTACCAACATATTTGACTAACTATTTATGGGCATTTTTTCTTTATTCACTCAGGAACTCGCTATAGACCTGGGAACTGCGAACACAATCATTATTGAGAATGATAAAATTGTTGTTGATGAGCCTTCAATAGTGGCCATTGACCAGACAACCAAAAAGCTTGTTGCAATTGGTGAAACCGCCAGGCAGATGCATGGCAAAACACATCAGAATATCCGCACCATAAGGCCACTGCGCGATGGTGTGATTGCAGATTTCAACGCTGCAGAACAAATGCTCAGGGGGATGATCCGGATGATCAACCCCAAAAACCGCTTTTTTACACCGTCTTTGAGAATGGTGGTCAGCATACCCTCGGGCAGCACCGAAGTAGAAATAAGGGCAGTTCGCGACTCCTCGGAGCATGCAGGCGGCCGTGATGTGTATATGGTTTATGAGCCCATGGCAGCAGCTATCGGAATCGGCCTCGACGTGGTTGCTCCCGAAGGAAACATGGTAGTTGACATCGGTGGCGGAACCACTGAAATTGCTGTGATTGCGCTGGGCGGAATAGTATGCAACGAATCCATCCGCATTGCCGGTGATGGTTTTACGGCAGACATTCAGGCCTATATGAGGCACCAGCACAACATTAAAGTTGGTGAGCGCACGGCAGAAGACATCAAGATATTCGTAGGCGCAGCCCTGCCCGACATTGATAACCCGCCGGCCGACTATACAGTCAGGGGACCTAACATGATGACGGCACTTCCCATTGAAATTCCCGTGTCGTACCAGGAAATTGCCCATTGCCTCGATAAATCACTTACTAAAGTTGAATCAGCAGTACTTTCGGTACTTGAGCAAACGCCTCCTGAATTGTATGCCGATATTGTTCAGAAAGGTATTTATCTGGCCGGTGGTGGCGGGCTGCTTAGGGGTCTTGCCAAAAGGCTTTCCGATAAAATCAGCATTACATTCCATGTGGCAGAAAATCCGTTGCATGCTGTTGCCCGGGGTACAGGTATCATCCTGAAAAATGTGGAAAAATACCAGACGCTGCTGCTCAGATAAAAACCGATGCAAACAGGTGTTGAAGGATGAGAAACCTACTGCGATTCATAGTCAAGCATCATTTCCTGATCCTGTTTCTGCTGATTGAGATATTTTCACTCTTTCTGCTTTTCAGTGCCAATCCTTATCAGAAAGTGAGATTCTATAACGCTTCTCATCGCCTGTCGGGCAGCATTTCTGCAAGGGTTGAGAACATCCGGGATTACTTTTCGCTGCATTATGAAAACAGACAGCTTGCCGAGGAAAATTCAAGGCTTTATAACAGGCTCAAAACTTCCTATGCCATTCCGTTGTTGGATACTTTACTGACTTCTGATTCTGTGGTCAGCCGGAAATATCTGTTTCTCAATGCCAGGGTGATCAATAACACGGTTAACAAGCAATTTAACTTTATTACTTTAGATAAAGGCTATCGTGGAGGCGTTGGTCCCGATATGGCCGTTTTTAGTGCTGAAGGAATTATTGGTATTGTAAAATCAGTATCAGCGGATTATGCATCAGTTCTTTCACTTTTAAACAGAGATTTTAGAGTAAGTGCCAAGATTAAGAAGAACGGCTACTTCGGCCCGTTGAGCTGGAATGGGAATTCCACCCAACATGCCATGCTGGTAGACATACCACATCATGTTGATGTTGCCAAAGGTGATACTATTGTTACCAGCGGATTCGGCGGTGTGTTCCCCGAAGGTCTGATGATTGGTGTGATCAATAGTTTCAGGCTTAAGGGGGGCAATTATTATGAGATCAGGGTTGAACTCTCAACCGATTTCAGAAGACTCGACTACGTTCAGGTAATCCGGAATTTGCCAAAACCCGAAATTGATTCACTTGAAAATGCAGCCAGCCAATGATCAGGGAAATTGCTAAATATCTGCTCTACTTTGTTGTGCTCATTCTGGCGCAACTGCTGGTGTTTAACAACATTGAGTTTTCCGGATACATCAATCCTTATATTTATGTGCTCTTCATCCTGCTGCTCCCTTTTACCACTCCGGGATTGGTTTTACTGGTAAGCGCCTTTTCTCTGGGTCTGGTGATAGACCTTTTTATGGGAACTCCGGGTGTACATTCTTCGGCCACCGTGCTCATGGCCTTTTCAAGATCATCGGTAATGGCTTTGTTTTCACCACGTGAAGGATATCAATCAGGCACTTACCCGCGACTGGATCAATTCGGACTGGAGTGGTATATTAAATATACGGTAATGCTGGTGCTGATACACCACTTTGCTTTATTCTACCTTGAAGTTTTTACGCTGAATCATTTTTTCAGCACATTGTTCAGGGCTTTTCTCAGTTCTGTACTAACTTCGCTGATCATCATTCTGAGCCAGTACTTCGTTTTTCGTAAATAAAAGATGGACCAGTTTGCTTCACGCAGGAATATTATAGCAGGGATCTTTATCCTGGCAGTGCTGGCTTTAATTATCCGGCTTTTTTACATTCAGGTCATCGACTCAAGCTACAAGCTTTCTGCCGAAAACAATTCACAGCGAATTGAAATATTATACCCGGCCAGGGGACTCGTGTTTGACCGCAACGGCAAGCTCCTGGTTTTTAATCAGCCTGCTTATGATCTGATGATCGCGCCTTACGAGTTAAGACAATTTGACAGCGTGGAATTTTGCAGCATTCTCCGGATCGATATAAAAAGGCTTCGGGAGGGAATTGCCCGTGTCCGGATACCCAGGTATCGCAGAGAACCATTTATTAAGCAGATTTCGCCTGAAACCTATGCCGTACTTCAGGAAAAATTGTATAAATACCCCGGTTTTTATGTTCGCTCGCGCACCCTCCGCAGGTACAGCAAGCAAATGGCCGCTCATTTATTCGGGTATGTTGGAGAAGTGGATGAGAAACTGATTGAAAAGGTGCAATCATACGTAATGGGCGACTATATTGGCATCAGCGGTATAGAAGGTTATTACGAGAACGTACTGAAGGGCGAAAAGGGACAGGAAGTTTTACTTGTGGATGTACACGGCAGGGTAAAGGGGCCTTACCAGGACGGTAGGTTTGATAAAGATGCAGTTGTGGGAAGGGACCTGGTTTCTACCATTGATGCCAACTTGCAGGAGTATGGTGAAACACTGATGAGAAATTACAGGGGAAGCGTGGTGGCCATTGAACCAAGTACCGGAGAGATTCTGTCTGTGATTTCTGCACCGGCTTATAATCCGTCATTGTTGGTGGGAAGAAGCCGTACAGGGAATTATACCAGGCTGAGGCAGGACTCCCTGCTGAAACCATTGTACAACAGGGCGCTTATGGCCAACTATCCGCCGGGATCTACCTTCAAACCAATTCAGGCATTAATTGGCCTACAGGAGGGCGTGATCAGCGAAGGCTCTTCTTTCTCGTGCACCAGAGGTTTTTATGCCCGAGGGGTGAGTGTGGGATGTCACGAGCACAACAGTCCGCTTACCCTGCTGCATGGTATTGAGCAATCGTGTAATGCCTATTTCTGTAATGTTTACAAACGAATTATTGAGAATCCGAAGTACAACAGGCCAGATGAAGCCTATAACGTGTGGCGCAATTATGTGCTGTCATTCGGTATTGGCCAGAAGCTCAGTTCGGATTTCACCAATGAACTCAGAGGGTTTGTTGCCCCCGTAAGCTATTATGATAAGTATTACGGCTCGAACCACTGGAATGCCCTAACAACAATATCGCTTGCAATAGGCCAGGGTGAAATACTGGTAACTCCGCTTCAAATGGCAAACTGGACTGCCGCCATTGCCAACAGGGGTTATTACATCATTCCGCATGTGGTGAAATCCATTGAAGGCATGGATACCATTGAGCACAGGCTCACAGAAAAGCATCTGATCAATATTGATACGGCCAATTTCAGACTGGTAGTGGAGGGCATGGATATGGCAGTTAACGGTGGCCCCGGACGTACAGCCGGAATTGCACAGCTCCAGAACATCCGGGTTTGCGGAAAAACCGGCACGGCTCAGAATCCGCATGGTACAGATCATTCCGTGTTTATTGCATTTGCCCCTAAAGACGATCCGAAAATTGCCATAGCAGTTTACGTGGAGCACGGTGAGTGGGGATCCTCCTATGCAGCACCCATTGCAAGTCTGATGATTGAAAAATACCTGACAGATTCAATAGCGCCCAACCGGAAATGGGTGGAGGCAAGGATCTTAAATGGAAATCTATTGTACAGCAAATGATTGACAGGCTCAACATAACGGAAGAAATAGATTGGACAACAGTGGGATTGTACCTGTTGCTGGTGGTCTTCGGTTGGATGAACATCTTTGCCTCGTCTTATAATGAGCAGTTCACCTCAATTTTCAATATCAAACAGAACTATGGCGATCAGCTTTTGTGGATCCTGGTTTCATTGGTGATGATTATTCTGCTTTTTGCCATTGACCACCGGTTCTTTCACTACTTTTCCTATGTGATTTACGGCTTTTCCATATTGCTGCTCCTAAGTGTACTGGCCTTTGGTGTTACCATCAACAATTCCCAATCGTGGATCCGGATTTTCGGTTTCGGATTTCAACCTTCGGAATTTGTAAAAATAGCCACCGCTCTGGTAATAGCAAGATATCTGAGCGGTTACAACATCAAGCTGTGGACCTGGAAATCCATGGGATTCATCATGCTTCTTATAGGGCTTCCTGTGGGCTTGATTGCTTTGCAACCCGACTGGGGAACGGCTTTGGTTTTCAGCTGCTTTATCCTGTTGATGTACCGCGAAGGTATGCCCGGTTGGATTCTTGCCCTGACCCTTTTTGTTACCGTACTTTTCCTGATGACCCTGCTGATGTCAGGAACTGCAGTGGTAATAGTGTTAATAGCCATTGCTGTTGCAGGTTTTGGATTGATCAGTCGCAAATTAAAGTACGCTTTAATAGCTGCCACAGTAATCGGCATCAGCTATTACCTCATGCATAAGCTGTTTCCGGTTATGCATTATAACCCCAACGCATACTATGAGCTTATTGCAGCACTTGGTGTTTCGTCAGTAATATTTCTGGTTGTTTCGGCCATAAAAAAGGTCAAAAACGTATTTATTGTGCTGCTGCTGCTTTATGGGTTCATCGGGTTTACCTATTCTGTTGATTATGTATTTCATGAGATACTGCAGCCCCATCAGCAGACACGTGTGAACATACTGCTGGGCAAAGAAACGGACATCCGCGATGTGGGTTATAACCTGAATCAATCTAAAATAGCCATTGGCTCAGGCGGCTTTTTCGGAAAAGGCTATCTCCGGGGAACCCAGACCAAGCTTGATTTTGTGCCGGAACAAAGTACCGACTTTATATTCTGTACAGTTGGCGAAGAATGGGGATTTTTTGGAAGCATGCTCGCCATCATCCTATACCTGGGTTTGCTAATCCGGATTATATATATTGCAGAGCGACAGCGGTCGCAGTTTGCTCGTATATACGGATATGGCGTGGCATCCATCCTGTTCTTTCATTTTGCAGTCAACATTGCCATGACCATAGGGTTGTTTCCGGTAATCGGAATTCCGCTGCCTTATTTCAGCTATGGAGGTTCATCCATGCTGGCATTCACACTGCTTCTTTTTATCCTGGTGCGTTTGGATTCTGTCCGGAAGAAATACAACAAATAGCGACGTGCGCTTATTTTCCTGCTGTTTCCAGCCCCGAATGATACTCCTCATGATCGAGAATAACCCCGAATGACTTGGTCACATAGCTGATCAGGGAAGGGAAAAAGGAGGCAAACTCGGCAGCAAACTGATCGTAATCAGACCGTAAAACCCGAATGGCATATTCCGTTTCTTCGGGGAGTGTGGTATGGAGCGACATGCGGTGCAATACGTCTTCAATTCCTTCAATGGAAGAGTATTTCTGAATCCAGTTGTTCTTAATGAATGAAGGTAAAAATAGTTTCACCCCTTCCGGCAGCGTATCTACATATTTGCACAGAACATCATGCACATTCAGCAGAAAGTCTTCAATGGGCTGACTTGAATATACCGACCAGGAATTTACCAGAAAGTGATCGTAAACAATGTCAATAATGATTCCGGCATACTTTCGGTACCTTTCAACCATTCTTTGCTTGCTGCGCTTCACAATCAGGTTGGTATCGG
>CAYTNC010000085.1:0-10072 GCA_964438935.1 uncultured Bacteroidales bacterium | reverse complement strand
CCGGAATGGAAAAAAGATCATACTGAAGGTTCAGTTTTGACACATAATACCGGGCAATGCTTCCGATAAAGCCCCCAATGCCTACAAGAAAGAAATTTTTCATTATGCAATTCAAACCTGTTACACCTGGCCAGGGCGAAAAATAAAGCAGCCTAATAACAGCTCAATATTAAGTAAATAATCGCACAGCTTTTAAACATCGGAAGTAAAATTACGAATATTATAACTCCTTTAATATTTAATGGGGCCTATCAGCTTTTCTTAAGCTTATGTCTATAAATTAATGGTGTTTGTATATTTTAGTTGCGACCGTCTTTACATCGGCATACCTTTACACCAGTTATTCACCGGTAATAAAATATACTTATGCAACTTGTATCTGAAATCAGTAATTTTACTTCGCCAATTATCCGCAAATTCGTCCGGATTTTGCTGCTTTTGATGGTATCTGGCTTAGCCCACAATGCAAATGCACAAAATTACAAAGCCGAAGGCAGTATAATCGACAAAACAGATAACCAGCCTGTTATTGGAGCATTTGTATTCATGACTGATCTGAAGGACACCACTGAACGAGTTGCCACCACAACCGACGTGAATGGCAGGTTTACGCTAACCGGCCTGAAAAAAAAGAGTTATCAGCTAACCATTCAAAGCATCAATTACAAACTGGAAAAGCAGGTTATTGCCCTCTCAAAACCGTTAACCAACCTGGGAACCCTGATACTTGAGATGGACAGCAAAGTGCTTAATGAAGTGGTTATTGTAGGCCAGGGAACTGCCGTTCAGAAAGGAGACACTACGATTATGACTGCTGACGCCTTTAAGGTGAATGTAGACGCCAATGCCGAGGATCTGGTAAAAAAGATGCCGGGTATTACCGTTGAAAACGGCAGTATAAAAGCCAGAGGTGAAGATGTGAAGAAGGTTTTAGTAGACGGGAAACCATTTTTTGGCGACGATCCTTCAGTTGCCCTGCGTAACCTGCCAGCCGATGTCATCGACAGGGTTCAGGTTTATAACAGGTTGAGTGATCAGGCACAACTTACAGGCTTTGATGATGGTGAATCTGAAAGGACCATTAATATCATCACCCGGAGAAGCACTGTTTACAGCAAATTTGGTAAAATTAACATCGGCACCGATTTTGACGACAAGTATCTGGTTGCCGGTAATCTGAATATATTCAGCGGACCCCGCCGAATTACTTTAAACGGAATGACCAATAACATTAACCAGTCAAATTTTGCCATGCAGGATCTGATCGGAAGTTCCGGCGGCAGAAGCTTTGGTGGTGGCGGAGGCTTTGGTGGCGGAGGCTTTGGTGGCAGGCAATTTGGCGGATCAAGCGGAATAAGTAAAAACAGTTCGTTCGGTTTAAATTTTCAGGATAACCTGGGGAAAAAAGCAGCATTTACGGGAAGTTATTTGTTTAATTCGAGCTCCACCACAACGATCACCAACTCCAATACCACCTATATAGGCCAAATGACAGAAGGTAACACCGCAGTAGACTCAAGTGAGACCACCTCCAAAAACTACAATCACCGCATTAACATGCGAATTGAATACAATATCGACTCACTGAACTCTTTGATCATCGTACCACGGTTCAGTGTGCAGGATAACAACTCCGACCGTATGTCAACAGGTTTGATCACAGGCGGCTCCGTTTTTTCTCAAAATCGAAACAACAGCCTATCGGATGCTACCGGATATAACATCGGAAATAACCTGACCTGGAGACATAAATTCATGAAACCCGGAAGAACCCTGTCTGTAAGGTCTTCGGTATCATACGATAAAAGGAATAGCGACAATACCCAACTAGCCACTATCGATTCGGTACCCAACAACCAGATGTCGGACATGACCAGTGACAATCTCAACTTAAATACAAACTTAAACTATACCGAACCAATAGGAAGGTATAGCCAGTTGCAGTTGAACTACAACAACAGGTTCACAAGCGGAAGCAGCAGCAACGAAATTTACAGGTTGGGAATTAGCTCAGAGAATTTGGGAAGGCTTGATTCGCTGTCAAATGTGTATGAAAGCGATTACATAACCAACAGAGGAGGAATTTCATATCTGTTCAAGAAAAACAAACTGAATTTATCTGCCGGAATTAGTTATGAAAGAGCAGGTCTGAAAGGCTCACAAACTTACCCATTGGAGGCTGAGGTAAATAAAACATTCCAGAAATTTCTCCCAAACCTCATGGTTAACTATAAAATTTCGAGCCTCACTAATTTCAGACTTTCTTACAGCACCTTTACCAATGCACCATCTATTACCCAATTGCAAACCGCAATTGACAACTCAGACCGGCTGAGGATCCGGACGGGCAATCCGCATCTGAAACAGTCGTACAGCCATAATATGTTCAGTAATTTTTCATACGCCAACCCAACATCGGGCTTCAATACCTTTATTTTTCTTAGAGGCGGTTACTCCACAGATATAATTACCAATAAGGTAATACGGGCAGGTGGCGATACACTTACGCAACCCGAAGGCATTAATGTTGTATTACTACCCGGAGGCCAGCTGACCTTTCCGGTAAATATGGATAATTCATGGAATCTCAATACCATGACCAACCTGAGTTATTTTGTTAAGCCCATTAAAAGCAATGTCAGCCTGGTTACAGGAGTTGGTTATTCCAAATCTCCGGAATTCATCCAGAGTATGATCAACAAGCAGAGCACTTACAACCTTACCAATAGCCTGATTGTTACCAGCAATATCAGTCAAAATGTCGACTTCACATTATCTTATACATCGCAATACAGCAAAGCCAAGAATTCAATTTCCATGCTATCAGATGAAGAATATTGGTACCAGAGTGCCAATGCCAAAATAAACCTGATGCTTTTTAAAGGAATAACTATTAGTTCCGATGTTGTTGGAAATTACAATAAGGGTTCATCATCTGTTGCTGATGAAAAATACATGGTTTGGAATGCCAGCCTGGGCAAAAAATTCCTCAGCAACAAGGCTGCCGAATTGAAATTGGGACTTTATGACATACTTGACCAGAACAAAAGCTTCAACCATATGGTTACAGCTTCCTCTGTTAGCGATACATGGACCAATGCCTACAGAAGATACTTCCTTGTTCTTTTCTCTTACAATTTAAGAGCAAAGAACGCTAAGGGAGAGCAACCCGCACAACAGCAAGGAAATCCTTTTGGAGGTCCGGGTGGAATGCCTGGCGGAATGCCTCCGGGTGGAATGCCCCCGGGAGGTTTTCATAATCATTAGATCCCGAGAATAAGAAATGGTTAGTTAGTTAGAGTTAGTGATTGAGTTTTTTACCACCCTTCACGGTATTGCAGCCAGAAGGGTGGTTTTTTTTCCTATTGTATTTTATCCAATGCCTGATTAACGGCATTCAGCACAGGTTGTACTGAGATTCTGGCTCCCACGGCTCCTTCCATCCATTGCTGCGGTATCAGATTTCCCTGGCTGTAAATCCGGTTGAGCTCGGCAGCAAATGCCTTGTCTTTCAGATATTCTGCCAGTTGAAATTCAATGATGTGTCCGTAAGCGTAATTGGGCAGGTAAAGGGGAACGTCAATCATGTGCGAATATATGGCCAGAACAGGTTCATCCTTCATGCCAAAGGCAGGAGCATAATAGGTGTTCCAGATGTCCTTTGCAATCGTATTCACAGCCTCCTTCAATTGCACCGGCGTAGCACCGGGATTGGCATAGAGCCATTTCCACGTGCCGATATCCACCAATGAAACGCCCATAATTTCATAAAGCTGCCAGAAGTTATCGAGGTAATTCAGGTACTCCTGATTTGCATCGTTGTCTTTAAAACCAAGCAGTGCCAGGTCGTTCTTCTGGAACATGAAGGCAAAAGCTTCGGTAAAAGCTGTATTGGGCACTCCGCGCAGCATGTAATAGTCAACTCCGTGAAGCGAAATGGTTTGCTCCACATTATGACCAAATTCATGCACGGCAATATTATAGCCTTTGTAATCCATTCCGTTTGAAAAGATCCGGGTACGCAACAGCGATTTCTGGTCCTTTGCTTCGGCGCCCCAGGCATGTCCTGACCCGCGTGCCGGGTCAACCTGAACCTTTGATGCAATATCAGCCGCATAACCAGGTGCAAAACCAAGCTTTACCAGCATGGGGCCCAAATCTTTCTGAACTGCTTCGGGGGTAGGATATTTGGAACGTGTAGCATTGTCGAGTTTTTCCGCAGGTATTGAGGTGCGTGTTTTAAATCCGTCATACCAGATGTCAAATGGTTGCAGGTCGCGTCCAAGTCGCTTGCGGATTAACGCCGCAACCTTTTGTACCTCCTGAGATGACAGGTAGGAAGTAAACAATTGTTCCACGTCTTCCAGCGGAATTTCCATATCGCCTTCAAAACGCCGGTTTATATAAGTATTCAATTGCGGATAGTAGGCGTCTACTTTTTGCTGCGCATGAAAGTAATCAAGAATCCGGGCATACCGGGTATTGGGTTCCGGTTCTGCATTTATTTCGGCATCATTCTGAAACACCTTATTGGTAAAAGGATTCCACAAATAATCAGAATCGTTGATTACCTTTTCCGGGATTTCCTGGGTGATAATTCGCTTCATCACCTCGTAAAGCATTTGCTGTTTCGCCAGGCCATCCGGGTTTGCGTAATTCGACTTGATTTCGTCCCTGATGTTCCAATGACTCAGAAGCTTCATGTCCGGTGGAAACAGGGTTTTTCCCTCGTTGCTGAGCAATTTTCCGGCATAGATATTATAATCAGAGATATAAATGCCCGATTGGTTGTTCGCATTGGCAACAAGCTGGTTCACGTCTGAAGGCACCCGGGAATCAAAAACATCGCCCATGCGTGCATAAGCCCAGTCCTTCCGGGTCCAGTTTTTTTCCAACTCCGTTTTTTCTTTCAGCGTGTAATAGGGAAAATTCAGGGTTACCAGGAAAGCTATCTTGTTGCCAAAAAAATCATCAGTTAAATGAACATATGGACTGTAGGATCCGAATAATTCATCCACCGGAAGCGTTTCGCCGGTATCCAGGTCGAGTGGCCTGCGCAGGCCGACAGAAATCCTGTTGAAGCTTCCGAAAAGGATTTCAAAATTATCGGATATGCGCCGGAATACCCTGTCGAGTTCATTGGTATCGCTTATGAAGTTGTTCATGCAGAATTCGCTGAAATCAGATGCGCTGCCGTCGGTTGCTCTCCAAAGGAATGCGGTGTTTTTTACACCCCGGGCTATCCGGTCATTTACTGCCTCGCCATACTTCACCTGTAATGAGTCGATGGTTTGCTGAACGGTACTTTCCGCAATGAAAGATTTGAATTCATTCATGGTATCAGATGTTTTACGGCATTGGCTAAAAAGCGCAGCCAGGATTACTAAAACCCATATTTTTCTCATATTAAACATTATTGGTTCATACTTGAGATCACACAGATTATGTTGACGGTTCAGCAATTAATGCACAAACAACCGCCACCGAAGATGCCACGTTTAAGGATTCAACATGCGCCGGGTTGTTGTTTCCGGCAGGTATAGTTAAGCGTCTGTTGATAAAGGGAACGAGTTCAGCTGATATGCCGCGCGATTCATTGCCGAAAAGGATCATTCCCCTGCTTACCTTACCGGTCTCATGCACGGAAGTTCCCTGCATGAAGGTGCCCAGAACGGGAAAACCGGATGATTGCCGGCATTTTTCCAGCAGCGCTTTCAGGTCGGTATAACACACCTGAACATTAAACAATGCGCCCATAGAAGCCTGAACCGTTTTTGGATTGTACATATCTGCACAACCCGGGGAGCAGTATATGTTCCTAATGCCAAACCAGTCGGCAATACGGATGATGGTTCCCAGATTGCCCGGATCCTGTATGGTATCCAGAGCAATGGACAGCGAAGTTTCAGCCCGGTCACAAGCGGTTTCGGATTCCGGAATACTGAAAACAGCCATTACCGGAGGTGGCGTTTCAAGAGAAGAAATTTTTACCAGATCTTCGCTTTCAGCTTCCAGAATTTCAGGAACAGATAGCGTGGTAATTGATTTGTTTTCTTTCAGCCAGGTGCTGTTTGCAATCAGGATATCGGGAATGACCCTGCTTTTCAGCATGCAGTCTTTAACAATTTTATCGCCCTCAACAACAAACTGCCGGTGAAGAACCCTGAATTTTTTCAGTCTGAGTGATGTCAGGTATTTTATTTTGTTCCTGCTAAGCACTTTCCGGGTAAAGAATTATCTTTGCGAAGATAGCAAATTTACCAGCTTAAGCGGTATTGAAAGCATTTCAAATAAAACAGTCATTGAATTTCCTGCTGCACAACAACAAGAGATCTGTGCCGGGGCTTGTTTCCCTGGCGCTTTTCACAATTTTCTCCTGCTCACCTGCCCGGTATGTGCCTGAGGGAAATTACCTGCTGAGTAAAAATCGCATTCAGGCAGCCGAGAAGAAAATACCGGAAGATCAGCTTAAAAGTTATGTACTTCAAAAACCCAATAAAAAACTGCTGGGTACCCGGTTCCACCTTTTTTTATACAATCTTTCGAATATTGAAAAAGAGCGATGGCCTCATGGATGGCTCAGGAGGATTGGTGAAGAGCCGGTTATTTATGAGCCCGGGCTTACCAAAAGCAGTTCCGATCAGTTGCGGCAGTTTCTTGAAAACAGAGGCTATTATCAGGCCGTGGTAAAGGATACGGTGTTGTTTCGGGGAAGAGATGCGATTGCTTCTTATAGTATTCAGTTCAATAAACCATACAAGATCAGGAATATCTCCTATTCATTTGAAGACACAGGGCTGATTTCAAGAATTCTTCCCGACACCATTAACTCTTTGGTAATAAAAGGAGCAAGGTTTGATAAGGATGT
Organism: uncultured Bacteroidales bacterium; assembly: GCA_964438935.1. GTDB lineage: Bacteria > Bacteroidota > Bacteroidia > Bacteroidales > UBA10428 > UBA5072. Next base: position 3,204 of record CAYTNC010000085.1, on the reverse strand, counting down.
GCTGCAAAAAGAAAGAGTCCGTATAGAAACATTAATGAAGGAACAAGGATATTACCAGTTTTCAAAAGAGTATGTATTTTTTAACGCATCGCTGTTACCTGATGAATATGCGGTAGACCTTACCCTGAACTTTAAGGAATTTGTGGAGGGACAACCCGATCCGAGGACGAAGATCAAATATCATCCCCGGTTCATCATCAGCAATGTGTTTTTTAAGCCAAATTACTCCGCCATCACCTCAAAAACAGCCACAGTAGAGCCACAACTCTCATTTGACACCACCGTGTACCGGGATATTCATGTATTGAACACCGGCAAGCCAAATCTTCGGTCCAATGTACTATCTGATAACAACAACATCATACCTGGCGATTATTATCAGCTCAGCAAAGTGAACAGGACCTACCGCAATTTGTCAGAACTGAGCATTGTGAGGTATACCAACATTACCTTTACCGAAAAGGACACGCCCTTGTCATTGGGCAGAAACAAGTACCTCGATGCCCATATTGATCTTTCGCAAAAAAAATTGCAATCATATCAGACTGAGATTGTGGGTACCAACTCGGCTGGAGATCTGGGGGTAAGAGGCAACCTGTTTTATCAGAATCTGAACCTGCTAAGAGGTGCCGAAGTATTCAACATAAGGCTGACCGGGGCTATTGAAAGTCTGCGAAATTATGCCGGAGGCGATTTCAAAAGCATGAAGGAGATCGGCGCCGAATCGAACATTGTATTTCCCAAATTCTTTGTTCCTTTTCGTTTCGAAGGTTTTGTGCAGCGATATGCACCCAAAACCTCCATTACCGTGTCATTCAATTATCAGTCGCGCCCCATCTATACCCGGTCAATCGCAAACGCTTCATTTTCATACAAATGGAATAGCAGCAAATACCTTACCCATTCTGTGTGGCCGGTTGAACTGAACTATGTGCAAATATATGAAGAGCGCTCCCAATTCAGTTTTTTGGATTCAATAAGCCGCACACCGCTTGCATACAGTTTTAAAGACCACGTGGTGAATGTGGCCAGATACTCGGTTGAACTCAACAATCAGGCCATTGGGCAAAGCAGAAACTTTGTTTTTACCCGGTTCAATATTGAATCAGCCGGAAACCTGGTAAATTTGGCCACGCGTGATCAGTTCAACAGGAATGAGGGTACTACTCCCTATGAACTGTTCAAAGTACCCTATTTTCAGTACCTGCGTAGCGATGTGGATTTAAGGTATTACAATGTAATTGACAGGCAAAACCGTTTTGTTTACCGGCTATTTGTCGGTGTAGGATATCCCTATGGGAATTCCACCACAATGCCTTACGAAAAGAAATATTTCTCCGGTGGCCCAAACAGCATTAGGGCATGGAGTACCAGGGATCTCGGTCCGGGTTCAGATACGAGTCGGATTTCGGCCAGTTTTTTCCCCGACAAAAACGGTGATATCAAGCTGGAAGCAAATGTTGAATACCGTTTCAAGGTTTTCTGGAAGATGGAAGGTGCATTTTTCGTTGACATGGGTAATATCTGGAACATCAGAAAAGATGAAACCAAGCCGGGTGCAGAATTCAACTGGAGCAGGTTTCACAAGGAAATTGCCGTAGGTTCTGGTTTCGGGGCGCGGTTCGACTTTTCCTTTATTCTGGTGCGGTTGGATTTTGGTATTAAACTCCGCAATCCCGTACCTTCAACCGATGGCAAAAACTGGATCCCGGTGTTCAGGGATTTTGACCTGAGGGATCTGCATCTGAGATTTGGTATTGGCTATCCGTTTTAGAAGCATCCAATTCTAGCCTGAAAAATCTTCCGGTTTTTCTGGTATAGTAACACTGTAAGTAGCTATATTTACCTTATTATAAGTTATCATTGTTGTTCGGGTAAAATTTTTCAAATTATATATAGGCCAATATTTATTGCGTCCCTACGGGACTTTAAGAGTTGAGGGGTGGCTTTTCTTTTCTACCCATATTTGGTTCCTAACGGAACCGTCCCGTAGGGACATCATATTGGTAGATAAAGGATTAACATTTAAAGTTAAGTCCCGTATGGGACGAAATAAATTTTTGCCGGACAATAGTGATAAGTTATATAAACTTCGTTTTCTGTTTATGAAAGATGCTATTAAAAGCATGCTCTCCCTTTCGTCACAGGAAAGAAAAGGTGTGATGCTGCTGATTATTCTGATTGTATTGGTTACGGCAGTGAACGTGTGGCTCAAAACCCATCCACCTAAAGAAACAGGAGCAGAAGCCGCCCGGTTACACAATGAACTTGCAGCATTTGAGCAGCAGCTCACCTTGCGAAATGACAGCCTGGCAATTGTAACAAAAAACGGCAGCCTTGAATTCGCAGGTGTCAGCGAACTTTTCCCCTTTAATCCGAACCAGGTTACTGCAGATGAAATGAGAAAACTGGGTATGAATAACAGGTTGATCAACACATTAATCAATTACAGGTTGCATGGTGGCAGGTTTAATGAAAAAGAGGACCTGAAAAAAGTATACGGCTTATCGGAAGCCCTTTATAAGCGCCTGTGGCCTTATATAGTCGTTAGCGGCACCCCGGATGCCATTGAAAAGCATACCCCAGGAAAGTTTAGGATAACTGCAGTGGTTGATCTGAACCGTGCAGATGCAGAGGCTTTGGAGGAACTTCCGGGTATAGGACCCGTACTGTCGAATCGGATTATCCGTTACCGCACCCTGCTCGGAGGATTTTACATCATCCAGCAACTCAGTGAGGTATATGGCTTAGCCGACAGTGTGGTTGTTCTGTTGCAGAACAGGGCACTTGCAGATACTTCAGCACTTATCAAGCTGAATCTGAATAAAGCCAGTGAGTATGAGCTGGCGCGCCATCCCTATATAGGGAAATTCTCCGCCAGGGGCATTGTCAATTACCGGACACAGGTAACCCGGATCAGTGATGTGGTTGAGCTGAAAAGAAACGGGTTGATTTCAGCAGAGACTTTTGAAAAGCTGAAGAATTATTTGGAGTTGTAGATACTTTTCTTTTACCTATAATTTAACTAACTTTAAGCAATTAGTAAAAACGTGGCTGATAAATACTATTATTCTGGATTACTGCCAATTGGATTTTTTTCCACTTTAAAATTTGGTAGATATGAGTCAAAATGATAAATTTGCGGCTCATTAAAATTTTAAATATGATTATTGTACCTATTAAGGAAGGCGAAAACATTGAAAG
>CAYTNC010000084.1:0-10270 GCA_964438935.1 uncultured Bacteroidales bacterium | reverse complement strand
TCCAGTAAGTGAATATCAATGCATTACAGATATTAGCTTGACGGCTATGCCGCCAAAGGGGGATAACACATTTTCAGAACTCATCTAAAATCAAACAAGCAAGCGCTTAGTTCTACAGAAAAATTTCTTAAGTTGACAGCTATGGTCAGGAGACTACGTCTGCCTGCAGGCCAGGCAGACTCAGCGTTAAAAGTTGAAATTCAGTACAATGCGTTACAGTTTCATTTTATCCTCAGCCATTTTCAGTATTTCCTGTTCCGCCCGGATGGCTTTTTGCTCTGTTTCCTGTCCTTCGGCCATTACCTGCTGCACAAAAGCCTGATCCTCCAATCCCGGCAGGTTGATCTTCACGTTCAGAAAGGCCCCCATTACCGCGCTGCGTGCACAGAGTGCACCTACAGCCGCATCGGAAACCGAATTGGGATTCCCGGTTTCAACCATGACTTTTAATAGTTCAAAGGCGTCAAACGACCGCTTCATCACCCGTAGCGGCACTTCTGTTGCATACCGGGTAGCTGTCTGTAATGCGGCATGCCTGGCTGCTTTTTCCGCATCCGTGCTTTTTGGCATTCCCAAAGCTTCCATTACTTTGCCAAAGGCCAGCGTATCCTCGTCCACCAGGCTGAGCAGGTCTTTCTGAATGGCCATGCCCTTTTCGGCATAGTCTGAAAACTCCTTCCAGCGGTCGTCCCACCCGGTTTTGTGAGCCGACAGGTTGGCCACCATGCTGGCCAGTGAGGCGCCCAGTGCACCCAGACAGGCCGATACCGATCCGCCGCCGGGAGCGGCGGATTCAGAGGCTGTTTCTTCGGCAAAACCTTTCACGGTCAAATTTACCAGGCGTTGAGTCGTCTTATCTTTGAGCATGTATTCAATTATTTTCTTATCCGGGTCAAAGGGTGCCAGGTCATCAAGTCCCAGTGATTTCACTGCAATTTTAATGATCTCACGCTCCGGGATTCCGGCAGAGCGCTGCTGCTTGTGCAGAAAATACCTACCCGCTTCAAGCATGGCGTTCAGCGGGACCATGCCCACCAGTTCCGAGCCCGTTACCCGCAATCCCCTGGCAACAGCCCGTTCACAGGCCGTATCAAAAACCTGGTGCAGCGGAGAAACCGACAGGTCGGTGAGATTAATGGATATCTGTGCGATTCCGTATTCGTCAATGTACCATCCGATGGCCTTAACGGCTTTCAGCAATCCCGGTTCATAAACCGGTTCTCCCGAAGCGTTGCGGATGATTTTTCCGGTAATGGAATTCCCTTCTCTTTTCACTCTGCCCTTTTCGCGGATGTCGTACGCAATGGCATTTGCCCTGCGCGTTGAGGTGGTGTTCAGGTTGATGTTGTACGCGATCAGGAAGTTTCTTGCTCCGACGGCAACTGCACCACTCCTGGCTACTTTTTCATTCCAGGCAGTCGGTCCAAAATCGGGCTTCCAATCGGCACTTGCAATTTTCTGTGGCAGTCCCTCGTATTCTCCCTGCCGGCAGCTGGCCAGGTTTTTCCGCTTATCTTCAAAGGCGGCAAATTCATAACAATACACGGGCACCTGCAACTCCTCGCCTATTCTTTTAGCCAGCGAACGTGCATATTTCACCACCTCATCCATGGTAATACCTGAAACAGGCACAAGGGGACAAACGTCGGTGGCGCCGAACCTGGGGTGAGCGCCCTGGTGCCTGCTCATATCGATTAGTTCCGAAGCTTTTTTGACAGCCTGAAAGGCAGCTTCACAAACGGCTTCCGGTGTGCCAACAAATGTAACAACAGTGCGGTTGGTAGCTTTTCCAGGATCTACATCCAGCAATCGGACACCTTCAACCTGCTCAATCACCTCAGTGATCTGCCTGATGATTTGCATATCGAGTCCTTCGCTGAAATTAGGGACACATTCGATGAGTTGGTTCATAATAAATCCTGTTGAAAAACTAAAGTTAATTCATTATTTAGAGCTTGTCAATATAGTTGGTAAAATGCTTAACCAGACATGTGTCTGTTCAGAGAGTTCCGTTTGCAAGGCTTGCGCATATTGGAAAAATACATCAAGTATTCCGAAAAAACCAGGCCAGGGAATCAGGTAACTGACATTCTGATTCCGGTTGAGTAATGATTTGAAACCATAATGCCGCTCCTACGGAGCTGGGAGGGTTGGTGGTTTGCGGATGGCTTCTACCATAATGTCGCTCCTACGGAGCTTGGAAGAAATAAAAGCACCGAAAGCTTACCTACCCTGCCTACCGGCAGGCAGGCGGCTAGGCAGGCGCTACATTATGGCAGCAAATGATACAGCCAAGTACCCTTAGAGCTCCGTAGGAGCGACATTATGGTAGACATCTCAATTATTGTTGCTTACTCATCTTTTTTCAAAAATGTATCCGGTACATGATATTCGGCAAAATGTTCATCTGCCGGTCATAGTCGATTTTACCGGTATATTCGTTATAATATTCCTCGGTTTTACCCAGGGCATTGGTGAGGTTGTAAATGTCGATTACAAATTCATGTCCGGCCTTTGGCCTGTTAATCCGGTAGGTAACGCAAAGGTTCATCTGGAAAATATCATCAATTCTGTCATCCCATGCTTTTGACAGGAAATATTCCGTTTCCCCTTCAGCACGTGATTTTTCGAGATCCACAGGCACATACCTTAATCCACCGTTATAATATACTTTGGCATTCAAGCCCAACACCTTTTTCCCCGGCTGGTTTCCGACATTGAACTCCTTACCGGCAAGAAAGTTAAAGGAATAATTGCCATTGTATTTGGTGTTTCTCCATTTGTTCTCGAGGGTTTTATATTTCGAATTGTAAATGGATGACGTAAACAGGAAGTAGTACTGGTTGGCAAAATAGCGTTCCAGCGTGAATTCAATGCCATAATTATAGCCCTTACCTTTATTTACCAATTCATCATCAAAATATCCTTCATCACTATTCAACATGGAAAACACACTGGCGTCGTTATTCTCAACAGGTATGTTGTACAAACCCTGATAATACAGTTCAATTTTCGAATTCAGGTTCTTTGAGAACCGGTACTCATAGCCCAACACATAATGATGTGCCTTGGACAAACCCAGGTTTTTGTTAGGAGTTAATGAAGCTCCCTCCTCTGTATTCTTGATCATATAGTAGGTAAAAATGCTTTCCATCTTACTGTGTGACCCATAACCAACATTGATCGTCTGTTTGGGATTGATCTGCCACATAACTCCTACCCTGGGCTCAAAAGTGTAATCTTTGTTTAATGAAAAATAACTACCATGAACACCACTCACTGCAGTGATGTCATCGGTTATTCTCCATTTCCAGCTGATGTATCCCTGCCAGTGGTCCGCGTTCATGTTCATGTTGATACCATAAACGTACCGGTTCAGGTCATCATCCCAATAGTATTCATACATATCATAGAAATGGCGTGTGAACTTCAATCCGGTAACAACCCGGCTGTGCTGACCTATTTTTGAACTGAACATGAAGGAAGATCTCAGGCTGCTTTTCTCCCAGTCGGCCCGGCTATCGAGTTGCATCTGACTCACTGAATCCGGTTCGTGCCAGTCATACCTGCTTCCGTTACCTGAGGCAGCAAGTGTAACCTTCACCAAAGTATTCGGATTCAGTGACAGCGTATAATTTAATCCTGCAACGCCCAGCTTGGCATCGTAGTTGCCTTCACCGGCAACCTCTTCTTCATCATCCTCTTCTGTTACGGCAATATTGCTTTTACCGCCGAGGCCAAAAATGGAAAAGGTTCCGAATTTTCGTGCCGGCAGCATGAATTTAAAGCCCAGGTCCTGGTATTTGGGTACCCCGTCAAAATCAACGATACCCGCGTTATCCAGCATGGCCAGGGATGAGTACCGGTAGTTGATCAGGTAAGAGCCATTGTATTTTTTGCTGAACGGACCTTCAACCATGACATCGGTTCCCAAAACACCTATTCCCACGGAGTACTCATGCTTCTCGTTATTGCCTGCGCGCATGTGCATGTCGAAAACTCCCGACAGTGCATCGCCATATTCCGGAGCAAAGGCGCCGGTATAGAAATCCGAGTTCGCCAGCAGTTCACTGTTTATGGCATTAATCGGGCCGCCGGTGGAGCCTTCATCGGCAAAATGATTGGGGTTGGGAATTTCAATACCTTCAAGCCGCCACAAGATGCCCTTGGGTGAATTGCCCCTGACCACAATATCGTTATTGCCGTTGGGATCACTTGTGACACCGGCATATGCCGATACCATGCGCGACGGGTCCTGCAAAGCCCCGGCATAACGTTTGGTTTCTTCCACCGAAAACGACCTGGAGCTGATCACGGCCATTTCATTGAGCACTTCGCCCTTTTCTTTCTGGGCAGTCACTACCACTTCTTCCATTTTCACAAATGACTCCCTCATTTCAAGGTCGAGCAGTGTTTCTTTTCCGGAACTCACCAACACGTTGGGAATAACAAGATCTTCATAACCAATAAACTTGAACTCAAGATTAATACGACCGACAGGAACTTTATCCAGACGAAATTCCCCATTGTTGTCGCAAACGGCACCTTTCACGGGATTCGTGCCTGAAATAATCACGGTTGCTCCAATCAGAGCAAACTTACCATCCTCATCCTTAACGGTTCCGCGGACAGTTTGGGTGATTTGCTGCCCGCTTGCACTCATAATAGTTATCCATACAGCAATGCATATTGCCGTCAATTTTGTCTTCATAAATACAGTAAGGTTTTAGTTTTCAAGTTTCCTCTCCCCACGGCCGTTAACATGATAAGGGTTCGGAAGGTTTTTGTTTCATTAATGACAACAAATAAAATACAGGGTTGCATCAACATGAAAAATTTAATTTGTTGCAGCTATTTTCAACATCCATCGTCATTGCTTATAATGAATTCGGAAAATAGAATGGAAGTCTCATCTCAAAGAAACCTGTGGGTCGATTACCTGCGCTCAGCTATAACTGTGCTTGTCGTCGCACACCACGCATCACTTTCATATACCACATTTGCCTGGTTTGATGCAGAAGCTTACATCAATTCAACGCATCCCATTGTTGACACCCGGAGATGGATAGGTATGGACATTTTCGAGAATTTCAATGATGTGTTCTTCATGTCGCTTATGTTTTTAATAGGAGGCCTGTTTCTCATAAAAAGCATCAATAGAAAAGGCACCCTGAGCTTTATAAAAGACAGGTTTTTCAGATTGTTTATTCCATTTATAATTCTTGGAACGATTTTTATGCTCATGGCATACTTTCCTGCCTATTACCAGGCTAAAGGCAATGCAGATCTGATTGCTTATGTTATTGATTTTTTTACCGTGGAAAAATGGCCGGTAGGTCCGCCCTGGTTTATCTGGCTGCTGTTTTCATTTAACCTGGTATTCGCGCTTTTTCATCGGGTATTTAAAAAGGCAGGAGACCATGTAGAAAAGTTGTTTTTCGCGATTAAGAACAGGCCTATTGTTTTCTTCCTGTTGTTGTTCCTGGTCACCTTCATCCTTTATGTACCTATGGCATTTAAGGTGGGAGCAGGGACGTGGACCGGAATCGGGCCATTCGATTTTCAGCTGAGCAGGATATTCCTTTATTTCGGATATTTTGTGCTCGGAATTTTCATCGGAAAAGCAGATTTCAGCAACAATCTGTTCTCATTGGAATCTGCGATAGTAAAAAATTGGCAACTCTGGGTAATACTATCGCTTGCCGTTTACCTGTTGTTAACCGGAATGTCGCGACCGCTGGAACAACTGGTGAAAGAAGGAAGAATAGAAGAATTCTACGGTTGGATGATCTATTATGTGGTTTATACGGCTTCATGTACACTGAGCTGTATTGCATTTATAACCGTTTTCAGAAAAATGGCACGTTGCACCAAACGCTTCTGGAGTTCGCTATCTGAAAATGCCTACCTGATTTACCTGGTTCATTACATTTTTGTAGTGTGGTGCCAGTTTGCGCTGTTGAGCCTGAACATTCCGGCTTTTCTGAAATTTACCATCACCTTTTCCGTTTCGCTTGTACTCAGCTGGGGTGTCAGTATCCTGTTCAGAAAGATTGAGATAGTGAAGAAGTATTTGTAGCAAATATATTAAAGGCATCAGTGGCAACTGGAATGTAGTAATGCGGGTCACTTGCCCCACATGAAATTAAATATTCAACGCGCATACCATGAACCCGACAGATCGGGATACTGCTGGTCAATCATTGGGGTTAAATGCTGAGGTTGCCGATTTGAGTCTTTCAGCCTCCTCCTTGAGCAGTTCTGAACAGGCAGTCAATTCAATGCTGTACAAAGCGGTTTGCTGCGCCATAACATCAAGCTTTTCCATGTTGCCGCCTATTGTATCCAAGCCGTTGCTTTGCTCTTCACTCAAAACAGATGCTTCATCAGTCAATTTTGACATTCGGCCAATTCCCGAAGCCGATTCTTTCATGATCGCAACTGTCTGACGGATAAGCTCAATGGCAGGCTTAACAAGTTCAGCAACTTGTTGCGGCTTGATGACTGAATCACCCGAGGCCAATTCGTTAATCAGATTGATTCTTCTTTCCATTTCCAGGTTTATTTCCAGAACAGCCTGTATTGTCTTCAAGGATTCTTGTATGCCTATATTAGCTCCTGAGCTCATTTGCTTCTGGCGCCGAATCTTAACCTGCGCATGTTCAATTTCTGTCTGGATATTTCCAACAGAAATTGCCTGCGTATAGGAACTATCTGAAAGATGTGCCGATGCGTTTAAGGTTTGTTGACTGGCTGCAACCAGCTTCCCGGCACTTTGGTCAAGTTCCTTATACATCGTTTTAAAGCTCTCCAGCATGCTGATGATTGTATTGTTGAGTCTTCCGGTTTCATCATCAGACAAGGATGGCGTTAATTCGATTTTCAGAGAGCCTTGCGAAAGCTCATGCAACTGGTGGGTTAATTTTTCAAGCCGTTTCCGGATTCTGTTGATGGCCAAAAAAATACCTATTGAAAATGCACTCATGACAGGAACAGCCCAGATCAGGTTTTGGATCCCTTTAACTCCCGAATAAAAAGTTAGAAGGCAGGCAATATTCATAGCTGTTATAGCTAAAATGCTGACCCTGAATAAAAATGATTTCCCAAATATGATTTTCAGAACAACATAACCTATCGCAAAGGCTATGACTGAAATTATTAAATAAACCAGCAGGATATTCATACAGTAACTATTTAGAAACAGCTTTCAAGTATAAATTTAGGGTAAAACCAGTTCAATTCAAAATTACTGTAGTTCCGGCACCCTGCTCAAATGAATTGGGCTATTTAAGAAGCATTAAGAAAACAAAGAAAAGCCATAACCTGGCAGACTTTTCAGAGAATTCAAAGTGATGACTCGGATCTGTTCAATCACCTTGCTATTATACATACTCCTGATTGTCATTGTTGGCAATGAACCCTGACGGTAAACTGAATAAGCTTAATTCGAATCACAATAAATACATCCGTGCTGACAACCCCGGTAAAGATTCAGGTTGTATCGCAAGCCGAACCAGTTGTCGGTTCCCGGTTTTACGGGCGACAGCAGGGTTTTGGCACGGATGTGAGTGATCATTGCCGGTTTACTTGCTCATTCTGATAAAAACCAATGAGGCTACCAGCACCTGGAGAAAACCCATGACCGTCCATGTTGCGGTTGCCATAGCAGATACTTTAAATGAACTGAAAGTCATCAGCATGCCGGGTATAACCGTTAAAAAGAACATGATCAGGGCAACCTGCAATGCTTTACTTCCGGTACCACCTGTGAAGTGATCTTTGATCCGGGCCCATCCCCACACCAGTGTTCCGCAAACAACGAAAGGCTGAAAAAAGAACAGGTACATCAGGGGATCTTCCATGGAACGATAAAGTGCCGTATTCTCATATTCTGTTTTCAACGAAGGAATCAGAAAATCAAATAAATAGCTGATAGCAATACCTGCTGCAAGCATGGCCAGAGCGGACAAAATGGCCGGGACAACTAGTTTTTTCATAGGATATAGAATTTTGGGTGAATAAAAAATTATTGAATGCCTACCTGTACTTCGGTCAGGTTATTTTCTTCCTGAAGAAAATCGATGTGTTGGTAAATCTCACGGCATTCGCCCGAATGGACTAATTGTTTGTCAGCGATTTCCCTGAACAGGTTTCCATAGGTTACAGGCAATTTACCCCAGCTGCCGGAGTGCACGGAGGACAGGCATTTGAATGGCTCAAGGCTTTTAATACTGAACTTACCAGTGTAGTTTGCCCCTGAAATAACAGGAATTGCAATCTCAAGTTTAAACTCTGTCAGCGGATTTCCGTCCATGCCATAATAGACCCAGTAAACCGGACCAGCTATTTCCAGACTGCTTTGCATTGCATCGATATACAATTCACGTGCCTTGACACGAACGTACTGTTGCAGATCTTTTAAAGTAACATGCGCCGTAAAAGCCAGCACTGTGATGGGATTGATTTTTCTTACTTCCATTGGATTTGTTTTATTGTTAATCTGTTTACAAATCCAAAAATACAAGGGGGTGATGACAACCCTATGTCAACATGAAATCAGGTAAAACGATTTTTTATTTTTGACACAAGTTACATGAACAGCAGCCGGAGTTTCTCATTATGCAAAACCTCAACCACATCGGCATACATGAGCAGCCAACGGCAAAAATAACCTGCATCGTTGACAATGAAGTTCATATTCACGTGACCATTTGCCAATTCTTCGCCAATATAGCCGTAATAATACCGGGTTGATTGTATCAATCCGGCCTCCTTTTCGGGAAAACGAAGCGTAACCTGTTCCAAATGATATTCCGAAAGATTTCTCTTGAAAAAATCATGAACCGACTTCACCTCGCGCCGTTGAAAGCTTTCTGAAGTAATGTCCATACGTGTGATGCGATCCAGCCGGAAATCACGGTAATCTTTGCGATACCTGCAGTAGCCGATCAGGTGCCAGGCCATACTGTAGAAAACCAGTCCCACCGGTTCTACCATCCTGCCGGCAACCAACTGGTTGTTGTAGGCGGCACGATAGCTGATCACCAGCACTTTTTTATCGGCCAGGGCCTTCTGAATGGTAAGCATGCAGTCGTTCGGCGCTTCGGTGGCATGAGCCGGAGGCGAATGAAAGATCTCTATGTTGTTATTCAGGCGATCGAGAAATTGCTTCTCCCGCTCGGGCAAAACTGCCTTTATTTTATACATGGCCGATTTATAGTGCCTTTCAACCGAAAGGTCGGCCATCTTTTCCACGATCTTTTCAGCAGTGAGCATGGACGAAGCCTCCTCAGGTGTAAACATCACCGGGGGAAGGCGATAGCCGTCAACCAGCGAATAACCTTTGCCTGGTTCCGCTCCAAGAGGGATCCCGGCTTCCTCAAGCGCCCTGATGTCGCGATATACGGTACGAATGCTGATGCCGAACCGGTCGGCTATTTCCGTTGCAGTAACATATTTCTTCGACTGCAACTGGATCAGAATGGCTGATACACGATCAATACGGTTCACCGGGCATTTTTGATTAGAAATTCATCAGAAAAGAGCAGGATAAGATAAAGAAAATTAAAACCTCAGCCAAGAATTGACAGAAAAATGAATTTCATGAACAAATAAAGCCAGTTGGTTGACTTTGTTTGCCTGCAATGTACAATAATATAATCTTTGACCCGGAAGATCAAACTCTCTGAATCATTGAAATACAAATCATTACTCACAATTATAACCAATAATATGAAAACTCACATCACCCTGCTCCGGATTACCGGTATGATCTGTTTCCTGTTCATGTTATTCCACCTGGCATTTTATAGGTTGTTCGGATGGGATACAACGCTAGCCTGTCTTTCGCAATCTGACAGGGGTATTCTGCTCACCTACCATTATATTAGTATTCTTTTGTTGGGTTTTATGACGGTTGTGTTGATTTTTCAGGCAAAAGAACTACTTGTAAGCAAACTTAAATACAGTTTGTTGGGCATGATCCTCCTGTTCTTCACCATCCGGATCATTACCGAATTCACCCATTTCGGCTGGAACATGCCTAGTTCCCTGGTGATTTTGCTGATGTGCCTGGTCCCGGTTGTTTTATTGGCTATACCGTTGATATCAGATACTGCAAAACGCAGTTAGTACAATCTTCGATAATAAGAAAATACTAAAAATGCGTTAACCTATAAAATAAAACTGTATAATATTGGTAATAAATATAATATGATTGTTGTCCGGGTAAACTTTTTCAAATTATATAAAGGCCAATATTTATAACGTC
>CAYTNC010000083.1:0-10282 GCA_964438935.1 uncultured Bacteroidales bacterium | reverse complement strand
AGATCTGCGCTCTGCTGATTCAGCCCGTAGCTGGCCGTCAGCGAAGCATCCATCAATCCGTTCCGGCGGGTTTGTTCCACAGTGCTTTCTGATTCAATTACCTGTTGCCGGTAGTTAAGCAATCCCGGATTGTTTTCCTGTGCCTGAAGCAGTGCCTTATCAAAAGAGACCTGGAATTCCGGAAGATTATCGGGCAGGGTTAAGTTCACCTCCTGTCCGGTATTCAGTTTGAGGAATGAATAAAAGGCAAACCGGGCCGATTGCAGTTGTTTGTTGGCCGAGGCAAGGTCATTTCGGGCTGTGAGGGCAGCCACTTTCAAGGTCAGTAATTCGGCCTGCGAAAGGGTGGCAATTTCAAAGCGTTTTTGGCCGATGCCATATAACGTATCGGCATTGGCCAGGTTGACAGTGGCCATGTTCATCTCGATTTGTGCGGCCAGCAGGTTAAAGAAGTAAGTAACCGTTTGAAGTGAGATGGCTTCGGTCGACTGAATATAGTTTTTGCGTGCAATGTCGTATTTGAGCGGTTCTATTTTGCGTTGCCATTTGAACCTGTTATACCCCATCAGAGGCTGTGACAGGCCTATTCTCAGGGGAACCGACGAAAACTGTGTATAGTCGTTATCGCCGAAATTCTGCAGTCGACCAATCTCTGTGTCAACATAGAGTTTCCCTCCCGTAAAAGGTAAATTCTGGCTCAGGCTGGCATTGGCATATGAATAGAGATTTTGCTGTTCACGGTATTCGTCAATATCGAGATCCGAGTTGTACCGTTGTACAAACGAGCGGTTGTAACTCAGCGGAGTGGTGTTCAGTGTAAGCGAGGGTTTCTTTTGTGCCAGGTAAGAACGGTAATCCCAGTAACTGGCCAGGTAAAGGTTACGGTAACGAAAAGCCGTGAGCGAACTGTCGTTGGCAATACGAATGGCCTCGGACAAGGTAAGCGAAGGTTGACCTGAAACACGTAAAGACAGCAGCAGCAACGTAACAACAAAGCACTTAACAGGGTTCATAGTGTGAGAGTAAATTATGCAATTTGTGGTTAATTACCCTCCTTTCAACAAACTTCGCTACAACCGCCAACGTTAACCGTGATAAATGTAGTAAAAATAAGCTCACCTGAAAGCTAAAATTGTTAAAAATGGGGGTAGATAATAGGTGTTGGGTACTGGGTGCTAGGTTCTGGGTGGGTGTTGTTTGATGAATGATTTTTTACATGGTTAAATATGGCTCGATAGGGTTGTTTCATTAGTTATTTCTTATCAACGACTTAACAGGATTAATGAGTTTTTCTATAAATCGTGTATCGCGTGTAACAATATCAGCAGTTCCACTCAACTCCTGGGTAAAATTCAATTGCTTATGGTAGCTGGTTCTCATACCATAAGGCAGTTCGATTTCTGCCACATAGCCTTCCTTATCAGGAATCTTTGATATATCTCTGATTACACCCTGCAAAATACCGTATTCCATATAGGGATATCCTGACAATTTAATTTGAACACGTTGACCAGTTTCTACCTTCCCAAATCCTGCTGTTGGAATGACCGCTTTTCCAATGATTTCACTTTCATTTTTGGGTAATATGGTTGCCATTCTGTCTCCTATATTAACTACCTGGTTTTCACTCCAGAAAGCCGATAATGTTACAAATCCTTCTATCGAACTTCGTACCAGGTATTGTTCTTCATAAATCCTAATCCTGGTTTCGAGGTTTTGTCTTAGCTCATCAAGATTCAATTCATATTGCATGATCTCGTTTTCCTTTTGAAGTCGTAATTCCAAAACTATCTGTGAAAGGTTCAGAATGTTAAGCTCCGCGCTTTTTAACGATGCCTCCGTACTTTTTAAGGATGCTGCATTCTGGTTCAGCTTTTGCTTTTCACGTTCAAATTCTGTAATGCTGAATCCGCCATCGGTATAGATCACTGAATCCCTTTTAAACTTCCGCGCTGCAAGCAACATGTCGTTTTCAGCAATGGATTGCTGCTGTAATAAAATATCCAGGTAATCCTTTTGGATTTTGATTTGTTGTTCTATTAAATTGATTTTTTGTTGAATGTACCCCTGCAAAAGGTAATTTCGGAAATCGTTCCAGGTTTTACGGAACTGTTCATAAATCGTTTGCATGTCACCGAGTGAAAGCTGTGCGGTGTTTTCCCTTTCCAATACCATATCCTTCCAGTTTTCTTCACCGGACAATTCCTCTGTTTCTTTCTTTAAAATACAGTAATGTTCATACTTTGCAGTGTTTTCAATAACTGCTATTAAATAATCCTTTTCAACATATTGTCCTTCTTTCACATAAAACCTGTCAATCTTTCCTGATGCTTTACAGATCAATGCTGCCGGGGCATTAATAGTAGTAATCACAATTGGTGCAGTAATTGTTTCATGGTACTTAAGTAGATAGGCACCGATTAACAGCAACACTACAATTCCTAATATTATGGAAAGACCCCAACGCAATATCCAGCTTGGAATCTGCGACATGATCTCACGGACAGGCTCGCTATGAAGCTCTATGTTATTTTGGTTTAGTTCGCGCATGTGATCGATTAATTACTTTCCCAATTCAAGCTGATCCTTGACCAAATTATAGTATGAACCTTTTTTTGAGACCAGTTGCTTGTGGTTACCCGATTCAACGATCTTCCCCTTCTCCATCACCACAATCTGATCGGCATGTTTAACTGTGCTCAGGCGGTGAGCAACAATTACCACAGTACGGCCGTTAAAAAAATGCTCCAGGTTATCCATAATAACACGTTCATTTCTAGCATCTAGTGAATTGGTTGCTTCGTCAAAAAAAATATAATCGGGTTTTTTGTATACGGCACGTGCAATCAACATGCGCTGTTTTTGCCCTGTGCTTAAACCATGCCCGTCATTCCCTATCCGGGTGTTGTACCTAAGTGGTAACGATTCGATATATTCTTTGACATTCGCTGTTATCACAGCTTGTTCAAGTTTCCCTTTATCGGGCACCTCATCAATAATCCCTACATTATTTGCAATGGAATCGGAGAAAATGAATCCTTCCTGCATAACAACACCGCAGCGTTTTCGCCATTGGGCTTGGCTGTATTGATTTATTTCAATGCCATTCAAGTATATTTTTCCTTTAACCGGCTCATAAAAACCAAGGATAAGTTTCAGTAAAGTGGTTTTTCCGCTGCCACTTGTTCCAACAATGGCCGTTATTTTTCTTGCAGGAATTACCAGTGAAACATCACTCAAAACTTTCTCCGAATGTGGGCCCTCATATTGAAAGGTAACATGATTTACTTCGATATCTTTGCCTGCAGGTATTTCCTGTATTTTATTGTCCTCCGGCTTTTCTTCATCATCACGGTTATGAATTTCACCTAACCGTTCAAGGCTGATTTTTGCATCCTGTGCATCCTGTATAAATCCAATAAACTGTTGTATGGGGGCGTTGAGCTGTCCGATAATATACTGCACAGCCATCATCATACCCAGGGTCATATCTCCGGATATAACTGCCTTAGCTGAAAGAAAGGAAATAAAAAGGTCTTTTGCCTGATTGATAAAGGTGGCTCCTAATTGCTGGTTTTGGTTTAATGCCAATCCTTTTATACTTACCTTGAACAATCGTGCCTGAATGCTTTCCCATTCCCAGCGCTTTTGTTTTTCGCAGGCATTCAACTTAATTTCCTGCATACCTGTCACCAATTGTACAATATTGCTTTGGTTAGCCGATGCCTGCTGGAAGCGCATGTAATCGATCTCCCTTCTTCTTTTCAGAAAAATCATTACCCACGAAATATAAAGGATACTTCCCAAAACAAATATGCCAAGAATGGCAACGTGGTATACGGCCATTATAGTCATATATATGACAAGTGTAAGAGAGGCAAAAATAATATCCACCAACGATTGCGTTAGAAACGACTGTATGCGGTCATGATCCTGGATGCGCTGCATGATATCGCCAATCAATTTGGTATCGAAAAAGGCAATCGGTAATTTCATCAGTTTAATGAGGAAATCCGATATCAGCGAAATACTGATTCGTGTTGTGACATGCAACATAATCCAGTTTCGGATAAAACCATTGGCGGCCTGACCCATTGTAAGTATCATTTGGGCAACAAGTATAAGAATGATAAAAGCCAGGTCGCTGTTCCCAATTCCGTGATCAACAATTGACTGGGTGAGAAAAGGAAAAATAAGGCTTAGCACACTGCCCGCCAGCATACCCAGCCCTAACTGAAATAAGTATTTTCTGTAGGGCCTTAAGTAACCCAGCAAATAGGCGAATCGCGTTTTACTTAATTTCTCGTCTTCACGCGCATAGAAATCCGGTGTAGGTTCAAGCAACAGAACAGCGCCTTCGTTTTCGCCATCTTCCTTTGTGCCATACCAGCACTTCAGAAATTCTTCCTTAGTGTAATCCAGCAAACCACGAGCAGGGTCAGCAACACGCACCATGCATTCACCATTTGATAATCTTCTGTTTTTCTTTATTTCGTAGACAACAACAAAATGGCGTTGATTCCAATGCGCAATACAGGGCAATGGCACTTCATTGCGTAATTGATCCCAGGTAAGCTTGTATCCTTTAGTCCGAAAACCAATATTTTCAGCAGCCTCACTGATGCCCAGCATCGATACGCCATCTCGCGTGATATAGGAGTTATTGCGTAAATACTGAAGACTATAGCTTTTCCCAAAATATTTTGAAATCATACGTAAACACGTAGGGCCACAGTCCATTGCATCTAGCTGCTTATAATGGGTAAATTTCATAGATGAGCCAAGATTCTTTTTAATTGCAAATCGAATCCATTCTTCAGAAAACAAGAAAAATAATTACCTTAATAGTTCGGGTTAACATAAAAGATATTGGGCTGAGCAAAGGCAATCAAAATAGACTGAATGAGTTAAGAAATACTACTCCTTTGTTTTGACAAAAAAGATCACCGGATTACTGTTTTCATTGACGCCCTCAATAATGTTTTCGAGTTCATAACCGTTTTTTACAAAGCAGAACTCACCATCACGCAAATTCAGTGGTATAAGATTAACAGTCATGCCTGTTCCGAACAAATCGTCCGTAAAACCCTCTGCCATATTATAACCTTTCTGATTAAACAGATCATAGCAAAAAAAGTACGGCTTGTCAAGGTAGAGGTACTCGCTGAAAATATACCTTTCAGTCCTGAATATATTATGAATAGACATATTTCTGACTCTTAATGTTGCCTCATCATAAGCGTGCTGTGTCATAGTAAAAATACTTCGCTTGACCCCATCTTCAACGGAAAGGATGTCTGAAAAATCCAGTTTCATGATGGGCTGAGCAGTTAATCCATTCATCTTGTATAAGGTATCTCTCAACATCGGTTCAGTAGCCAGTACTGGGCAATACAGGTATATTCCGGAGGTTAAATCGGAGATGAAGTATTCGCTGCCACCAACGGCAATTTCCTCACTATCCAGCATAATTTCACGAACCAAAATGCTGTCGGTAATTTGCAATTGTTGATTATAGATGTAAAACTTGTCTATATTTGTGAATCCATCCTTCGTGTTTGGCACGCCAACTTGCATATTATACGCCCATAAATATCCATTCGCAAAAACCACATAACCAGGTGCTATATCTTCGGCCTCAATTTGAGGCAGATTTCGTATAAATCTTCCATCAAAATTATAGCACAACAGCTTCATAGATGAAATGAAAAGTCTTTCATTTAAACTGTCTAAAGCCATATGGTTAATTATGTTATATTGGCCTGGCCCTCTCCCATGGCTGCCAATTTGTTTTATTAACTTGCCTGATTTATCAAATTGCAGCAATCGTTTGTTTTCACTAACAAATATGAAATCCTTAGTCGTGTTAACCTGCCTTACAGCAGATATCAAACAGGAATCGTCAGCATCCAGTTTAACCAGTCTGCTTTTTTGAAATACGTCACTTAGGTTTGCCGGCTTAACTATCTTAGCTTGTGTATCTACAACCAATATTTTGTCATCGCGATGCTTACATGCGGTAAGTATCATTAGTAAGGTTAATAGAGTAAAGATTTTCATATAGTTAAATTATTTTATTGATATAATGCATATTGCAATTCTCATTAGGTAAGTATTTCTCGATGTTATGTTTATATATTTTGGGGAGTTTTTAGTATTTTCCTATGTTTCATGGCCGCCTTTTCAGATTACCAATTCTCTTTTCGTATTGCTGTAGGTTACTAAGCACCATATAATCACTTTTTATAAATTGGACAATGTATACAATTGGGTTATTCAAATTAATTCCCTTGATTATATAAAATTGTACTAGCCTGGATAACAACAGGCTAGTATTTTAGTATTTAGTACTATTGGGTTGCTAAGGCTGTACACCTACCCCCACCTGAGCACTTATCCAATATCATCTGTCTTACTTCGCTGCTTGAACCAGATGTGTACCAAGCGCTTCTTGAGCCACTGCATAGGCATGCGTACTGTTTCATCCCACCTTTCAACTGAATCAACTCTTCATTGTTCAATACCCTTTCAGGGGCGATATTCAAATTATCAATTGTTTTCATTGTACAGAATTTAGAAATATAAATCACTGAATAATTGCTTGTCTGATATATCCTTTCACAGACTTTGGTATTTTACCTGAAAAGCTTATTTATATTATCTTTGTCACATCGCCTCCTTTCGAGTTAAAGGTGTGTGCTGGCAGGAAGCTGATTGTTTTATCGCATGTGCTTCCTGCCTTTTATGCTCGCATATTGTACTTAAAATTTCATCTGATATAAATTCTATCTGTTCGAGTTCAAAAATTGAAGGGTATGGATACCCATCCAGAAATGTTTGTGGGGTACCATTGATCTCACATTGCTCAAACAAAAGTTGGTTTTCACTGGAAATCTGTTCAAAATAATAACAATCTTCATGAATTGCGTCGGATGAATTCAATTCTTTCATGGCGCTTTCCGGGTTATTGAACCAATTGTCAATGAAAACCAGAATACGTTCGTTTCTTTGCTCCTTGTACAATCTGTGTATATGGTTGATAAGCTTTCTTGAAAGCAGATCATCATCAGTCCAAAATACGAATACTACCTTAACCTTTTGAAGTGATGTCAGCAGCATTCTGATCTTCGCGAATAAAGCTGAACAATGCTTGCAGTGAAAACTCATAAATACAGTTAAAGTATTTTCTGCTGCAGGGTTACCAAAAACCAGGCTATTTTCCTTAACCGGGATGTTGAGTGGTTCACTTTTCATTAACATCAACCGGAATACTTCCGGGTCGCCTCTAAGGGTTAAAAGCGCTTTGTGATCTTTTTCCTGTGAATTTCTTCTCACCCAGTTTAATTTTAAGCCATAATAAAACGTACCGGGTACCAGGAAGCATATCGTAAGACTCAAAAAGTCAGTAAATACAAGTGTAACAGGCTTCAGATAGGGCAGTAGCAAAATGAATCCCACTACGATTATGCATTGAACCAAAAGGCACAACATGCACCACTTTTTTAGCTTTACAGCCTGATAATAGATAGAATACACCGGGTATGGTAACGCTAAGGCACTGACAAAAGCCATCAGGTGCAATGAGGCCTGCGATTGTATTTGCAGCATATACAATAACAAACCTGTAAAATAAACAAATCCTATATCGGACCAACCAATCCATCCAAATACACGGGATGCTCTTGAATCTATTACTGAATGACAATCAGCCTTTTTTCCAAACCTACATAAGGATTGTAAAACCGCGTGGTGTATCTTAAACTCGTTAAGCGCCAAAACCAACGAAACGAAGACGCCGGTAATAATTGTCCCTGCTAATGGCAAATACACTTTATCAGCTATGGAAATATTACTTGTTAAAGCATTATACAAACCAATTGATAGGACCGTAAAGATTATGATTGGCAAAAGCAAAATTTCCAACCATTCGTTATTTCTTTTTATGCCGAAATTACTTTCTCCTACTTTATCATTAGGATTA
This sequence comes from uncultured Bacteroidales bacterium, assembly GCA_964438935.1. GTDB lineage: Bacteria > Bacteroidota > Bacteroidia > Bacteroidales > UBA10428 > UBA5072. The sequence continues at coordinate 2,301 of CAYTNC010000083.1, read as the reverse complement.
ACAATGATTACAGCTCCTGAAAGCCTTGTCGCAAATACCTGCCATGCTTCATGCATTTTTTTTCTTTGCCCGGTTGAATAAACAACCTCTCTTTCCGAAACAGTATAAATAAATGCCAATTGTCCTCCTCCGTCATTTAGGTGGGCAAGAAAAGGACTTTGTAATGCCATAATCTCCGGAATCTTTAACCTTAGCGGATAATGCTCAATACCCCACTTTTTAAAAGCGTCACAAACACTCTTTAATGCAGGATAATGAGGGTGCGATAACAAATAGTCCTGTATTGTAGTTCGGGTTACCCTTATCTTATAGTACTTTATCGCCTTATGAACAATGGCAATGACATTGTCTAACATATTAAGATTTCATGAGATGATGATCCTAATTTATTCTGCAATTAACCTTTTACTTTGAAAAACTCAATAACATCATTAACTGCTTTAATAAGCAATTCTCAATTTTATGCAGTTAAACCTTTCCCCTCTTCTAAATCTATACCCAACAAATAAAACCTTTCAACAAACCTCTCTTAACACATTTCATTTCACTTTCTCAGAAGCGGGTTAATCAAAAGTAAAAAATACTTTTGTAATAACTACCCCCCCCGTAATTTATAAGGATTCTAAATAAGAAGTGGTGCCGTTTGAATGTTTGATAGGGTTTGAAGTAGAAGTTTGAGGCTTCGCGTTTGAAAAAGAAGTTTGAAGAAGAAGTTTGAAGAAGAAGTTTGAGGCTTCGCGTTTGATCCTTCAAACATTATCAAACATTATCAAACATTATCAAACATTTCAAACCTTCAAACCCTATCAAACTCCATCAAACTCCATCAAACCCTATTTTCTCATTCTCATAAAAAGTGGCATATAAACCACTTGACCAGGAACCAGCTACTATCTTCAACTGAACTAATATCATTAGTCATTCTCTTCGTAGTAATATGAGTAGTCAATCCCTTTCATAAACATTTCGCGGTCGTTTATTTTGGTGGTGAGCGCTTTCTCTAAAAGGGTTTTTAAAACACTACTTTTAGTTGGACTTAGTATCATTGCGTTCATGTAATCTCGTTTGCTTATTATACTCCAATCTACGCATTTTTTGAGACGTTTTTTTAGTATCAAATCCAACCATATTCTGGTAGTTCTGCCATTACCTTCCATAAAAGGGTGTGCAATGTTCATTTCTACATATTTGTTTACGATTTCGTCAAATGTAGTTTCGGGCATTGCTTCTATTTGTTTTAATGTGTTACCTAAAAAGCGTGATACGGCAAATTGAAAGCTACCTTTTGAAATATTTTTTTGTCTGATTTGACCCGCAAAATCATACAATCCACCAAACAAATAAGCATGTATTTGTTGCAAACCTTTAGTAGTGCCAACTTCTAAGCTTTTGATGAAAGAACTTTCAAACAATGCATACGCTTTTGTTTTGCTTTTTCCGTCTATGCTTTCATCACTGTATGTAAACCATTCCACAAACTGGTTTGCTTTTTTGCTCGGGAATTCTTTGCCTAAGGCAACAATACCCGTGTAATCCAGCATATCAGTTAAATATCTTTTACCATCACTTGCTAAAAGTTTCAGTTGGGTAGTGGTACTAACCAACTCGTTTTTTTCTTTTTTCAATTTGGCTTTTAGGTACTTCCAATAATTACGGGTTTTGGTATAATCGTCTTGGTTGGTAAGCAAAGCAACAATATCCAACACGCTAAACCACCATTTGGCGTTTTGCTCATCCCAAACGGCTCGCACTTCACGGTTGTTAAAAAAACGAATGGATATTTTTGTGTTACTCATGATTTTTGCTATTCTGCAACACTGTAATTCTCTACCCAAAGTTATGATAATTTACATCTTAAAGTTGAAGTTTGATGCTTCGCCGTTTGAACCTTTATATCTTATCAAAATCCATCAAACCTGCCTGCTAATGCAGGGACCAAGCCAGGCAGGCAGGCCCTGTCAAACTCTATCAAATCATTGACGCAGCACACAGTACCCAGTAACCAGCACCCTTATTTTTTACATCAAATTGAACTATATTTAACCTCATTTATCTTAATTAGCTGTTGGATTATTACCTGGATTATCGCTAAAATCTACTGAATATGGGCAAAAAAGCCATTGAAATCCTGGACCTGGATGTCAAAAAACTCATAAAAATGTTGAATGCTGCTCTGTCTGAAGAGTGGCTTGCATATTATCAATACTGGATCGGGTCCCGGTTGATGGAAGGACCCATGCGCAGCGAGATTGAACCCGAGTTGCTGCTTCATGCAACCCAGGAATTGAATCATGCCGTGCT
>CAYTNC010000082.1:5549-10358 GCA_964438935.1 uncultured Bacteroidales bacterium | reverse complement strand
AGATTGAACCCGAGTTGCTGCTTCATGCAACCCAGGAATTGAATCATGCCGTGCTGGTGGTTGACCGAATTATTCAGCTGGGCGGCACTCCGGTTATCAACCCTGCCGACTGGTTCAAGCTGGGCCGGTGCAAATACGATGAGCCCTCCGATCCTTACGTAGAAGTTATTCTGGAACAAAACCTCAACGGCGAACGCTGTGCCATACAACGGTATAAAGAAATTGCCGATTTCACCAACGGCAAGGATCATACCACACACCAGATAGCCACCACCATTCTGAACGAAGAGCTGGAACACGAAAATGACATCGAAGAGTGGATAACCGACATTCAGCGGATGAAGGAGGAGATGAGGAAGATCAGGATGTAGGTGCTGGGTGCTAGTTGCTAGGGGCTGGGTGATGGTGCTAGATGCTAGGTGCTAGATACTAGGTGCTAGGTGCTAGGTGATGGGTCTACAGTTGTGAAAATATTATTAAACAGGGCCTGATTTCAGTTGTTTGAGCAGTCTGTAAACTAACATCGCCAATACAGCTCCTAGGAGGGCGCCGCAAAGCACATCTCCGGGATAATGAACGCCCAGGTAGATGCGGCTGTAAGAAACCAGTGCAGCCCAGAAAACCATTCCGGCAGTTACCCACCGGTTTCGGAACAGCAACGAAAAAAAGGTGGCCAGGGCAAACGAATTGGCGGCATGGCCCGACACAAATCCATAGGAACTCCGGCAATAATCATTCACCAGGTGAACCAGGTGGCCTATTTCAGGGTCCTTGCAGGGCCGGAAGCGCTTAACCCCGTCTTTTAACACATTTGCTAACTGATCGCTCAGCGTAATTAAAACAACCACTCCCAGCAAAATCCACAACGATTTCCACCGGTATTTCCAAATGATGAATCCGAGAAGTATGGCATACAAGGGTATCCATTCGTATTTTCCGGATACGGTATACATGAACCGGTCGAAAAACTCGGAATGCAAGCCATTCAGGTACAGCAACCCTTGTTGATCAATATGCTGCAATGTCTCAATCATCCATGGATGATATCAGCTCCTTCCAAAGCATGTCTTTCAGTTTCTGCAGGTTGTTACCTGTTTGGGACGAAATGAAAACGCAGGGAAGATCCGGAAGATCCTTCTTCATATCGCGGATGAGCTCCGCATCAGCCAGGTCGCTTTTGGTGATGGCCAATACACGCTTCTTGTCGAGCAATTCCGGGTTGTATTCCTTCAGCTCATTCAGCAGCACGGCATATTCCTTTGAGATATCCTTGCTGTCTGCAGGGATCATGAATAACAATATGGAATTACGCTCAATATGCCTCAGGAATCTTAACCCAAGTCCCTTCCCTTCATGAGCGCCTTCGATAATTCCGGGTATATCGGCCATAACAAAGGAGCGGGAATCGCGGTAACCCACAATACCCAGGTTGGGAACCAGTGTGGTGAAAGGATAATCGGCAATTTTTGGTTTAGCGGCAGATATCACCGACAATAAGGTGGATTTGCCGGCATTGGGAAAACCTACAAGACCCACATCGGCCAGAATTTTCAGCTCAAGGGTATAGTGTCCTTCAACAGCCGGTTCTCCCGGTTGGGCATACCGGGGAGTTTGGTTGGTGGCCGATTTGAAGTGCGTATTACCCAAGCCGCCCCGCCCGCCGGGAACCAGTATATGCTCCTCACCGTCTTTGGTGACTTCGCAGATGAATTCCTCAGAATCGGCATGGCGGGCTATGGTACCCAGTGGCACCTCAATGATCACATCTTTTCCGTCGGAACCGGTTTTGTTGGACTTCATGCCATCCTCGGCATGCTCGGCAAAGATATGCTTGCGGTACCTGAGGTGAAGCAACGTCCAAAGCTGGCTGTTTCCTCGCAGGACCACATTTCCGCCATGTCCGCCATCACCTCCGTCGGGACCTCCCTTAGGTATAAACTTTTCCCTGCGCAAGTGTGCCGAACCTGCACCACCCCTGCCCGACCGGCAGAAAATCTTGATAAAATCTACAAAATTGGTTTCCATTTATCCCTTGCAGCCGCAGCCACAACCGCTGCCGCCTTTTACCTTGTCGATTGCACTACAGAGCCTACCGAAAATATCTTCAACGGTTCCCATACCATCTACCGATTTGAACTTGCCCTGTTTGTTGTAATACTCAATTACCGGAGCGGTTTCGCGGTTATACACATTGATGCGGTTTTCAATTACATTGATATCCTGATCATCGGCACGGCCTGAAACTTTACCACGTCCCATCAACCGGTTTACAAGCTCCGGCTTTTCAACTTCGAGTGCAAGCATCACGGTGATGGGTGCGTTTTTCTTCTCCAACAGCTTGTCAAGTGCCTGTGCCTGTGCATTGGTCCTTGGGAAGCCATCAAAAATAAATCCTTTTGCACCGGCATTCTGATCAAGTTTCACCTCAATCATGCCAATAACCACTTCATCAGGAACAAGTTCGCCCTTGTCCATGTATTTTTTTGCCTCCAGACCCAAAGTTGATTTGGCTGCCAGCTCACCTCTCAAAATGTCTCCTGTTGAAAGATGCACCAATTTGTATTTCTCAATCAGGTTGGTGGCCTGTGTTCCTTTACCTGCCCCCGGAGGGCCAAACAAAACAAGATTCAGCATATGATATGACAATTAAGTTAAAATTAATTTAAATGATTCATTACTCGTACTATTCCTCAATTCTGTACAGGCCGCGCAGATTCCTTCCATAACCCTTGTAATCGAGACCATAACCCACAACAAAGTCCTTGGGAATCCGGAATCCGATATAATCGATCCGTACATCATTGTTAAAATAATCCGGCTTTAGCAACAAAGTAGCCACAAAAACCTGCTTGGGCAACAAGCCCTTAATCTGACTGATGATACTTTCAATGGTATGTCCGGTATCTATAATATCCTCAATAATGACTACCGTTTTATCCTTGAGCACCTCGTTAACGCCTATGAGTCTTTTCACATTGCCTGAACTGCTGGTTCCATGGTAAGAAGTGAGTTTAACAAAAGATACCTGAGAATTGAAGTTGATTTTCCGGAGCAAATCTGAAGCAAACATAAAAGCTCCGTTCAGGATTCCTATGAAGACCACATCCTCATTTTTTAAGTCGGTATTGATTTGGTCTGCAATTCTTTGAACTTGTTGTTGTATTTTCTCAGCCGGAATAAACAACCTGAATTGCTTATCGAGTATGTTCAGTTTAACCATGAAAACCGGTTTCAATAAAAATCGCAAGATACGAATATTTGCATTATATTAGGCCTGGAATTAATATTTTGAAGCGCATGGAGCCACTTGTAAGCATCATCATGGGAAGCACTTCGGATTTCCCGGTTATGGAAGCAGCAGCAAAGTTTTTGGATGAACTTGAAATTCCCTTTGAAATAAACGCATTGTCAGCTCACCGCACCCCCGCTGAGGTGGAACAATTTGCCAGGAATGCCGAAGCGCGCGGGCTGAAAGTGATCATTGCAGCGGCAGGCATGGCAGCCCATTTGCCGGGAGTGATTGCATCCATGACCACCCTTCCGGTCATTGGTGTGCCCATAAAAGCTTCGCTGGAGGGACTTGATGCACTGCTGGCCATTGTTCAGATGCCTCCGGGTATTCCCGTTGCCACAGTTGGAATCAATGCCTCATTGAATGCCGGTATTCTTTCGGCCCAGATGATCGCCCTGCACGATGAAAAGGTTGCGACGGCACTCAAAAAATACAAGGAAGGCCTGAAAAAGAAGATTGTTGCAGCCAATGAGGAACTGGCAAAGATTCAGTTCAAACACAAGATAGGGTGAGCATTTGATGATTTGATGATTTGTTGATTTGATGATGTGATGATGTGATGATGTGGTGATTTTAGGGTGTTGGGGTTGGTTTGTTTGAGCTTTGTTTCAGGTAATAACTTATCCCGTTGAAAGTAACGATTACGTTATGCATATTGTTCTCACCTCTTTTTTTTGCAGCAAGCACTGCACAGTATTCCTATTTCAGGGGCGATCCGCGCTCCCAGGGGATGTCGCATGCAGGAGTGATGCTGGCAGATCACTGGTCGGGGCTTGAGAATCCCGCAGGTCTGGCAGGACTGAGCAGAACCACATTCGGAATATGCTATTCCAACAATTACCTGGTTTCGCAACTGGGAACGGGAGCCGCTTCCTGCGGAATAATTACAAAATCCGGAAATTACGGAATAAGTCTCGTGTCATTTGGTTATTCTTCATTCCGGCAAAGCGCTGCATCGCTATGCTACGGGAGAAATCTGGGAAAGAAGTTGAGGGCAGGCATCGGTATTCATGGCCTGCTGGTTAGCCAGGCTGCAGGTTATGGCAACCTGTATGCCGTGATACCCTCTCTTGGGCTTCAGTTTGCTCCGGTTGAACGGATCACCTTCGGTATCCATGCCTATAACCCGGCGGGTCAGGAATACATTCCTGCAGGATACCTGGAAATACCAGCCGGATGGCAGGCTGGCGTAGGGATTAACTTTGGTGAAGAAGTATTGTTGTGCTTCCAGGTCGAAAAGAACCGGAATGAACAACTATTGTGTTATGGCGGTTTCGAAATATTTCTTCATGAAAAAATACCGGTAAGATTCGGCCTTTCATCCGGAATACAAACTGAACTTTCATTTGGTATCGGGTTTCGCAGCCCCAGGCTGCAGGTTGATCTGGCTGCAACAAGGCATCCGGTACTGGGTTTCAGTCCGGCTATAGGCTTTGCCTGTTCAATTTAGTTGCCGCATAGTTCAACGGATATGAAGAATAATGCTAATTTTGCCTTTCATTCAAAACAGATTCAGG
>CAYTNC010000082.1:0-5449 GCA_964438935.1 uncultured Bacteroidales bacterium | reverse complement strand
TCAACGGATATGAAGAATAATGCTAATTTTGCCTTTCATTCAAAACAGATTCAGGAGGATGTCAGATCAGCGAAAAGTTGCGATTATAGGAAGCGGAAGTTGGGCAACTGCATTGGCCAAACTATTACTTAACAATTCAGAACAGATCAACTGGTTCATTCGTTCGCAGGAAACTATTGATTACTTCATAAAGTTCAGGCACAACCCAAAATACATCGGCGATATTGAATTCGATACTTCCCGCATTCATTTCTTCAGCTCCATTGAAGAAACAATCAACAATTCTGATGTTCTTGTATTTGCCATACCTGCACCATTCCTAAAGGAGTCTCTTGAACCATTCCAAGGCGACTTTGGAGACCGAAACATCTTATCGGCTATAAAAGGCATAGTGCCCTCCGAAAACCTCACGGTGGCTGAGTTTTTCAATAGGAATTACCAGGTTCCTTTCCGGAACATCAGCATCATTGCTGGTCCCTGCCATGCTGAGGAAATTGCACTGGAACGGCTTTCATACCTGACCATTGCATCATCCACCAAGGAAAAATCGGAAGAACTGGCCCCGCTTTTCCGTTGCCATCATGTTAAGGTCAAATCTTCAGAAGATATTTACGGTACCGAATATACCGCTGTACTTAAAAATATCATTGCCGTTGCTGCAGGTATTTGCCATGGCCTCGGGTATGGCGACAATTTCCAGGCAGTGCTGGTTTCCAATGCCATGATTGAAATAAGAAGATTTCTTGCCAAAACCTTTAAAACCAAACGGAAACTGCTGAGCTCTCCCTATCTTGGAGATGTTATGGTTACTGCCTATTCGCAATTCAGCCGGAACCGCACCTTTGGCATGATGATCGGAAAAGGATATTCGGTTAAATCGGCCCAACTCGAAATGAATATGGTTGCTGAAGGTTATTATGCCGCCGCCTGCATTTATGAAATAAACAAGAATTTCGGCGTGAAAATGCCCATTACCGATGCGGTTTATCATATCCTGTACGACAAAGTTTCTCCTGCTCTGGAAATCAAACTGCTCACTGAAAAATTGAAATAATACGCTATGGATGCATTAAAGATCGATATCAGCAAAGTTTATGGTTTTGTACCCAAAGCCGATATTTACAGCCTGTCAGCCAAAGCAAAAGAAAGTGCACAGGCGCTGGAAAAGAAAACAGGCAAGGGAAATGATTTCCTGGGCTGGGTTCATCTGCCGTCCTCAATTTCCGACACTGAATTAAAAGACATTGAAAAAACAGCCGCTAAAATAAAGAAACATGTGGATGCTGTGGTGGTTATCGGTATCGGCGGTTCCTACCTGGGCACACGTGCCGTGGCTGAAACGCTTTCACCCACTTTCATGCATCTGAAACCGGGTCGCAAGAATCCGGTTATCCTTTACGCGGGCCATAACATGGGTGAGGATTACCTGAATGAACTCACCGACCTGCTCAACGACCTGAGATATGCCATTGTGGTTATTTCCAAATCAGGAACAACCACAGAACCTGCAATTGCTTTCAGAATATTAAAGAAACACCTCGAGAAAAAAGTTGGTAAAGAGGCTGCCAAAGACCTCATTGTGGCCATTACCGATGCCAAAAAAGGAGCCCTCCTTACCACGGCAAAACAGGAAGGATATAAAACCTATGTGATACCCGATGACGTGGGAGGCCGTTATTCGGTGCTTACGCCTGTAGGATTGGTACCCCTTGCCATTGGCGGTTTCGATATCCGGGCCCTGGTGAAAGGCGCTATCGACATGGAGAAAATCACCTCCTCATCAACTGCTTTTGAAAACAACCCGGCCTGCCTGTATGCTGCAGCACGCACCACGCTCTACCGCTCAGGAAAAAGGATTGAGATACTTGCCAATTTCGAGAACAGGCTGCATTACCTGGCCGAATGGTGGAAACAACTCTACGGCGAAAGTGAAGGAAAGGAAGGAAAAGGTATTTTTCCGGCCAGCGTCGACTTTTCTGCCGACCTGCATTCAATGGGACAATACATCCAGGAAGGTGAACGTCTGCTGATTGAAACCGTAATTTCTGTGAACCAGCCGGCCACCAAACTCGTCATCCCAAAAGAAAAATCAGATCTGGATGGACTCAACTACATTGCCGGTAAACGGGTGGATTCCGTTAACAAAATGGCCGAGCTGGGCACCATGCTTGCTCATGTAGATGGCGGCGTTCCCAATATCCGGATAGAATTGCCCATGCTCAATGAATATTACCTGGGACAACTCATGTACTTTTTTGAGAAAGCCTGTGGCATCAGCGGTTACCTGCTGGGGGTAAATCCCTTTGACCAGCCCGGTGTTGAAGCTTACAAGAAGAACATGTTTGCACTGCTTGAAAAGCCGGGATTTGAAGAGGAAACAAAAAAGATCAAAAGCCGCATCTGATTACGGAAATTAACTCGTAATTTAGACCAAATTCAGGTCTTATGAAAAAAATCATACTGATACTTGCCATTCTGCAGGTTGTTTTGCAGTTGCATGCAACAGAACTCAAGTCGCCTAGCGGCAACCTGTTGTTGCATGTGGAAATGATTAACGGAAGTCCCGCATACCGGCTCGACTATAAGAACCGGCCCGTAATTAAGGAGAGTTACCTGGGCCTGGAACTGAAAAACGACCAGGATCTGGTGCATGGATTTGTGATCACCGATACGGTGAAAGCCACATTCGACGAAACCTGGCAGCCTGTTTGGGGCGAGGTTAAAAACATCCGCAACCGCTATAACGAACTGGCGGTTACACTAACGCAAAACAGCACACAGCGCCACATAATTATAAAATTCCGGCTATTTGATGACGGTCTTGGGTTCAGGTATGAATTTCCGTTTCAGGACAAGCTGAACTATTTCATCATCAAAGAAGAAAAAACACAGTTTGCCCTGGCAGGGGACCACAAGGCTTTCTGGTTGCCGGGGGATTATGATACACAGGAATACAGTACAGTTACTTCCAATCTGTCGGAAGTCAGAAAATTAATGAAATCAGCTATTACAGGTAATGCCTCCCAGACTCCATTTTCTGAAACCGGGGTGCAAACACCGCTCTTGCTGAAAAGCAGGGATGGTTTGTACATCAACATCCACGAAGCCGCGTTGGTTGATTACTCATGCATGTCGTTATACCTCGATGATCAGAATTTCACCCTGGAGTCGTACCTGACTCCCGATGCCATTGGTGATAAAGGTTACATGCAAACGCCCTGTGTATCGCCCTGGCGCACCATTATTGTAAGTGACCGGGCTGCTGAAATTCTGGAATCAAAACTGATCCTGAACCTGAATGAACCCTGTAAAATAGAAGATGTATCGTGGATCAAGCCCATCAAATACGTGGGCGTATGGTGGGAGATGATCACCGGGAAAAGTTCCTGGGCGTACAGCAACCTCACCAGCGTAAAGCTCGACCAGGTTGATTATACCCAAGCAAAGCCCAACGGCATTCATGCTGCCAATACGGCCCATGTGAAGGAATACATAGACTTTGCAGCGATGCACGGATTTGATGCTGTGCTTGTAGAAGGGTGGAACGTAGGTTGGGAAGACTGGTTTGGCAAATGGAAGGACTATGTATTTGACTTTGTTACGCCTTATCCCGACTTTGATCTGCAGGAAATCAGGCGTTATGCAGCAAACAAAGGGGTGGAAATGATCATGCATCATGAAACATCGAGTGCAGTGCGAAATTACGAACGACATTTGGATACTGCTTACCGGTTTATGGTTGATAACGGATATCACGCTGTAAAAAGCGGTTATGTTGGCGATATAGTGCCCAGGGGCGAACACCATTACGGACAATGGATGGTCAACCATTACCAGTATGCCCTCACCACAGCAGCTGAATACCATATTATGGTAAATGCGCACGAAGCTGTTCGACCAACCGGACTGTGCCGTACATATCCCAATCTCATTGGCAATGAATCGGCCCGTGGAACCGAGTATGAAGCCTTTGGCGGAAGCAATCCCGACCATACCACCATTTTACCATTTACCCGATTGATGGGGGGCCCGATGGATTATACGCCCGGTATTTTTGAAATGGACATTTCAAAACTGAACCCCGACAACCATTCGTTTGTAAACTCAACCTTGGTGCGCCAGTTGGCTTTGTATGTTACCATGTACAGTCCGCTTCAGATGGCTGCTGACCTGCCCGAGAACTACAACCGCTTCCCCGATGCCTTTCAGTTCATCAAGGATGTAGCTGTTGATTGGGATGATACCCGGATCATTGAAGCAGAGCCCGGCGATTTCATTACCATAGCACGTAAAGCCAAAGGAACCGGCAATTGGTTCATTGGCAACACCAGCGATGAGAACGGGCATGACTCGAGGTTTACCCTGTCGTTCCTGGATAAGGGAAAAAAATACATGGCTACCATTTATACCGATGCCCCGGATGCCCATTACAAAAAAAACCCACAGGCCTATACCATTAGCAAAAAAGTGGTCACCGGCAAAACGGAACTGAAGCTCAAAGCCGCACCCGGTGGTGGGTTTGCGGTAAGCGTGATGGAGATGCAGGGGAAGTAATGGGGATAGACCATTGCCGTCAAATTAAGGGATTTTTCTGGTTTATTATTTTTGCTTTTAGTTCCTAAGGAACGATAAGTATAAGCACAGGGCGAAATCATGTGCAAGCATGATGAAGCCCTGTGTCGAATAGTACAAATGATTCTGAGGGCTGAAGGCCCGTAAGGTAATGAGTTTGCATATTCATTTAAAGAGTTTCGCACTTACAGCGCTCAAAAATCATTACCCACATAAAACACAGGGCTTCGTTTCACTTCGCCCTGTGCTATTATATTTCGGGGTTTCACCCCTTGGCAATCAAAATACGTAATGAATGTCAATGTTCCTTAAGTTAAAGGCTATGGATGCAAACTACGCCCAGCACATTGTATTGAATATCAATTCGGAGCGCTGAGCGTAGGCTCCTGACTACGCTCTATTCATTACTTTTTACGCAGCCTCTGAAGCCCGGGGCTATTGAGGTCTCGAAATTGATGGCTCATTAAAATTGTCGTACATAGCCCCGGCTTAAAATTACCATTCCGGTTTTCTATAACCTACAACTCCAAAATACGTAAAAAAAAGTGGAGCGTCTCTTTTCTGCAATTGTTAATTACTTTTTAGTAAGGAATTTGCATGATTTTTGCTGTAAACAATTTGGTTTCGTTATCTTTATAACGGAGCGCGACCCGAAAAAAAACCTTGTTGTGAACTACTTAGCGCACATATACCTTTCCGGCGCCAATGAAGAAATATTGGTGGGAAATTTTATTGGCGACTATGTAAAGGGGTTTGAGCTCAGCAAGTATTCCGATCAGATGCGCAAGGGCATTATGCTTCACCGGCATATTGATTCCTTTACCGATACCAACCTGATTGTGAAGCGCAGCAAGCAAAGAATGGTTGAAAGGTACCG
>CAYTNC010000081.1:0-10456 GCA_964438935.1 uncultured Bacteroidales bacterium | reverse complement strand
TAATTTGATAATTTGTTAATTTGATAATTTGTTAATTTGATAATTTGTTAATTTGTTAATTTGATAATTTGTTAATTTGATAATTTGATAATTTGATGATGTGCTGATGTTCTAAATCACTAAATTGCCAAACTGATAAATCGCCAATATATAACCAACAATCATATGATGACCACAAAACACTTTCTCTTATTTGCATTGATATTGTCAGGCAGCCTTTTCCTCAATGCCCAGATTCCGGTCCGGCCGGGTCAAAATCAGTACCTGCTGAACGAACCTGTTGACATCAGTGGCGATTTCTTTAATTTCACCAACACACATTATCTGGCCGACAACCTGAAGTCATTTGATCCTGTTCAGAGAACCGGCATGCTGGAGTATAAACGATATGAGAACTCAACCCGTGTCGCCTTCAACAATATGATGGGGGTTTTGAAACCTGTTAATGCCAATGAGTTTCCGGAAAATGAATATGAAGCTGCGCCCAATCTGCCGTTCAGCATAGATTTTGTAACAGCCCGAACCATCCGAATAAGAACTGCCACCGGTTTCCACAAGAAAGCGGATGAATCTTCGCTCATGCTGGTGAATGGAACTGCTCCGTCAGATCCAACAAGCTGGAAATTTTCGAAAACAGCAGATGGTTATCTATATACCAGCGAAGCCGGCTCGGTACTCATTCGCAGTAATCCCTGGAGTGTGGAACTCAGGGATAAAAACGGGCGCTTTCTTACCCGTACCGTTCATCTGAATGATCTGGCCAATTCAAGTTACATTCCGCAGTTGCCGTTTTCTTTTGTTCGTCGCGCCAGTGATTATTCCCGCAGCATCAACGCAGCGTTTTTTCTTTCACCTGATGAAAAGATATTTGGATGTGGTGAGTCGTTTACCCGGCTCGATAAGCGGGGACAACGGGTAGTGTTGTGGACCGACGATGCCAATGGCGTGCAGAATGAAACCATGTACAAGCCCATACCATTTTTCATGAGCAGTAGGGGATATGGCATGTTTATGCATACATCCGCACCGGTTACCTGTGATTTTGGCAAGTACTTTGGCAACATCAATTCGCTGATGATTGGGGATGACCAATTGGACCTGTTCATTTTTCTGGGCGAGCCCAAAACTATTCTTGATGAATATACCGATCTGACAGGAAAGGCTTCTATGCCACCATTGTGGTCGTTTGGCTTGTGGATGAGTCGCATTACCTATTTCTCTGAGGATGATGGACGCAGGGTAGCTTCACTTCTGCGGCAGAACCGGATACCATCGGACGTCATCCATTTTGATACCGGCTGGTTTGAAACCGACTGGCAGTGCGATTACAGGTTTGCTCCATCCCGATTCAGAGATGCGGAGAAAATGATAGCTGACCTCAGAAAACAAGGCTTCCACATTTCATTGTGGCAGCTCCCTTACTTTGTTCCCAAAAACAAGCTTTTTAATGAAATTATTGAAAAGGGACTGTATGTTAAAGATGCCAACGGGAATCCGCCTTACGAAGATGCCACGCTTGATTTTTCAAATCCGGCAACTGTTGACTGGTATCAGGAGAAAATTGGAGGACTGTTGAAGATGGGTGTAGGTGCAATCAAAGTCGATTTTGGAGAAGCAGCACCCCAATCCGGAGTATATGCTTCAGGTAAAACCGGTTTTTACGAACACAACCTGTATCCGTTGCGGTACAACAAGGCTGTTGCTGATGTTACCAAACAAATAAACGGTGAAAACATCATCTGGGCACGCAGTGCCTGGGCAGGGAGTCAGCGTTACCCGCTTCACTGGGGCGGTGATGCAGAATGCACCGACAATGCCATGCTTTCTGAATTACGTGGGGGATTGTCATTCGGACTGAGTGGATTCTCATTCTGGAGTCACGATATTGGTGGTTTTATCGAAAAAAGTCCTGAAGATCTTTACCGGCGCTGGTTGCCTTTTGGAATGCTTACCTCGCACAGCCGCTGTCACGGTACCCCTCCAAAAGAACCCTGGGAATACGGCACCGCCTTTAACGATTATTTTCGCTCTGTTGTGGAACTCAAATACAGGCTGATGCCTTACATTTATGCCCAGGCGGTAAATTGCACCAAACTGGGGTTGCCCATGGTACGTGCTTTGTTTGTTGAATATCCCGGAGACCCTGGTGCCTGGCAGATTGAGAACGAATATCTTTTCGGAAGTGACATTTTGGTTGCGCCCCTGTTTGAAAAGGGGAGTGAGCGTGATGTGTACCTGCCGGGAGGGAAATGGATTGATTTTCAAACCGGGACCATTTACCCGAAGGGTTGGAACCGGATCAAAACCTCGGGTATTGAAGCTGTGATTCTGGTGCGTGATGGTGCCGTGATTCCACAAATTGAACTGGCACAGTCTACCATGGAAATGGATTGGTCGAAAATAGATCTGGAGGTATTCGCTTCCGGACAGGTTGAGGTTTCGGGTATGATTTGCCTGCCTTCTGATAATGATCTTCAGGTGTTGAAACTGAAAAGTGACGAAAAAGGCTATGAATTAGAGGACAATAACTTACAAACCAAAACCAGTTTAAAAATCAGGGTAAAACCACTGAAGTAATTGCCGGATCAGTCAAGCCATGTTTTCAGGGTGTCCATCCAGGCTTCATTGGTGGTGCGACCAAAAGCATAGTCAATAATGAGGTAAACATGGAAATCCGCCTTTCCCCTGGTGAAAGAGATTCTCAGTGGCTTCCAGCTCAAACCCAGGTTTCTGGTTTCAAGTGCAGTGAATACATCATCGAAACCATGATATAACTGCAGGATCTCATGCCTGTATATCAAGAGCCGGAAATCATTCCCTGTTTTCCTTTCTGTGCCGTAGAAGCTGATTTTGTCACGGTCCAGTCTCAGTAAACCCTTATATCGGTGAAGGGGTTGTGCTGTACTGATGTGAGTTTCCAACCAGTCGAGAAAAGTTCTTTCCCGGATGTCTTCACTAAATGATAAGAATGCCAGAGATTCCCTGATCATAGGGTAAATTTACCAAAGATTTACGAAGTTTTCAAGAGCAAATTCACCAGACCGGCAGGATGATCATATATGACCAGGTCGTCGAAATGTTCTTTTTTCATAAATCCCTGGTCAACCATATGTTTCAAAAAGCTGATCAGTTGATTGTAGAATCCGTTGATGTTGAGTATGGCAACAGGTTTCTGATGATAACCAAGCTGAAGCCAGGTAAACATCTCGAAAAATTCTTCCATGGTCCCGATACCACCCGGCATCACAACAAAGGCATCAGAAAGTTTTGCCATCAGGGCCTTGCGTTCGTGCATTCCCGGTACAATATGCAACCGGGTCAGCCCACCGTGGGCCACCTCAAAATCCACCAGTTTCTGGGGTATTACTCCAAATACTTCCCCTCCCAACCGAAGCATTTCATCAGCCAGCATTCCCATCAGGCCTATATTACCACCACCATAAACAAGCGTGGCATTGCACGAATGCAGCTCCTTGGCCAGGTTGATACAGCCCTGAACAATCAAGGGGTCTGAACCCGCTGATGATCCACAGAATACGGCGATTTTTTTTTCGGATTGAGGCATATTGAAAATATAAAAAAACCTAACAGGCTCAACGTCCTGTTAGGCTATGTTCTTATAATAATCCTGTCAGTTACTTCTTTCTGGCAATTACTTCCCCTTTAATAATAAGTGAAGTTTGTCCGTCTGCAGCATTGCTGTTTACCATGGTGCTTTTTGTGAAAGCTCCGCTTGTGGCGGCATTATAAGTAACTACAATTTTTCCGGATTTTCCGGGAGCAATTGGTTCCTTAGGGTAATCAGCCACAGTACAGCCGCAATTGGGCCTAACACTGCTGATAATAAGAGGTACCATGCTGGGATTGGTAAATTCAAATTCAACGGTAACCGGTTTGCCCTGTTCTATCTGTCCCAAATCAATGGTGGTTGACTTCCATGTCATGGAGGCAACAGGTTTCGTTGCATCCTGGGCATATATTGATGAACTGAGACCGAATATGGCAACGGTTACGATTAATGTGTAAAAAAACTTTTGCAATTTCATATTGTTTCAGATTAAAAAAGTTAAGCACTGGTAAAAATACGGGTATTTCACAAAAATTGTTTTAAAAAAAAAGTTAAAAATTTATGGAATTTGACAAACGCGATCATCTAAGTATCAGAAATGTTAATAAAAACGCAATTACCATGAGACCAATAATTAATTGTTTTTCAGCGACCTTTGTAAAGCAAAAAGAAAGAGGTAAATTTTTACATTGGCACTTTTTTTGTAACTTTTTTATATATTTACGGCGCTTAACAAGGTTGCAGGCCGGAATTGTTGAATCGGGCAAATAATATGACAACTATGATGAGGAAAGATACATTACCGGGAGTCATGACCATTGTTGGTTATGCGGTGGCAGCCTTATTTGTTGCCTTTGGCTTTTATATTTTGTTTTCAAAACAAATGGTTTATGTACCCAAGGAGTTCCGGAATATTTTTGGCATTGTTGTGGTAGGGTACGGGGTATTCAGAGGGGTCATTATTTACCAGAAAAGCAGAGAAAGAAAGGAATACGATGAAAACGACATTTAGAAATATAGTACTGCTGGTTATTTCTGTTTTTCTTGCAGCATCCTGTGGGAAATCATACAGTGAAAGGCAGATCAATAAAGAAACACCAACCCGCGGTAAAATAAAGATCGCAGTGGATGAAGCCTACCAATTGCTGGTTGATTCACAAATTGTGGTTTTTGAGAACATTTATAGCTATGCTGATATCACGCCCATCAATGCTTCAGAGGACAGCATTGTTAAGTTATTTCTTGCTGATTCGGTACGATTGATGATTACCAGCCGCAAACTGACAACAAATGAGGAAGCCTATCTGAAAGACAAGCTGATCATTCCGCTTACCACGCAGATTGCATGGGACGCTGTTGCCTTTGTAGTGAACAAATCAAATCCGGACTCCAAAATAAGATACAATACCCTGAATGACATGTTCACCGGAGCTGTTACCGGCTGGAAACAGGTTAACCCCAAGTCGAAGCAGGGTAATATCCAGGTTGTTTTCGACAACCAGGGTTCGTCCAATATCAGATATATGATGAACAGGTTTGGAATTGAAACCCTGCCCGATTATTGTTATTCGGCAGGATCCAGTCCGGCTGTTATTGATTATGTGGAAAAGAATCCGAATGCGCTGGGCATTATTAGTGTGAACTGGATCAGTGATTCGGATGACTCCATTACGCATAACTTTCTCAGCAGGGTGAAAGTAGTTGGTGTTACTCCGGAAGAGTTTTCTGAAGGTGATGAGTTTTTTACCCCGCATCCTGCTTATGTTGCCAATAAATCCTATCCATTTATCCGCGAAGTTTACGCGATAAATCGTGAAACTTTCAGCGGCCTCGGAAGCGGATTTATTAATTTTGTCACTCACGACCAGGGTCAGCGGATTGTGCTGAAAATGGGTATGGTTCCGGCAAACATGCCCATCAGGCTGATTCAAATACGTCATGAATAGTTTTTGTGTACCTAAATATGAATAAAGATGAAACCTTTAATTTTATTGTTTTGTTGCCTTTTCACAGTGAGTGCCTGGGGTCAGGATATGAATTCCGCGCTAAAGCTCATCAACAGTGAGCAGTATGAGGAGGCTGAAAAAGTATTTGATGATCTGATCAAGAATGATCCCGCCAATGGTGATTTGTATTATTACTATGGTGAGGCACTGTTGAAGGATTATTTGTCTGATACATTTTCCAATTCACTGAATGATTTTGCAGAAAAGGCTGAACAGTTGTTCCAGGAGGGATTGAAACAGGCTCCCGGCAATGTGTTGAACCAGGTTGGTATGGGCGCGTTGACATTGCTGAGAACCAGCGATACATTGAAAGCGATTCCTTACTTCCAACAGGCTGAGGCTGCTATACCACTGAAGATTAAGAAAAAAGAATACACACCACAAAAGGCTGTAATTCTCACCAAATTGGCTGCTGCGCAGCTGTATGGCAAGGTAAACAACACCAAAAAGGCCATTGCCTACCTCAACCGGGCCAAGGTCATCAACCCGAATGATCCGAATATTTACCTGACTATGGGAGATGTTTACATTAACTTTAATGATGCTTCCAATGCCCTGGCTAATTATAACCAGGCTTTGATGAAGGATCCCAAATCACCGTTGCCCAAAATCAAGATTGGCAATATTTATATGCGGGTTCCCAACCTGAGTGCTGCCCGTCCTTATTTTGAGGAAGCCAGGGAAATTGATTCCACATTTGCGCCTGTATTCAGAAGCCTGGGCGAGTTGTGGTCAATGGGCGGAAGGCATGACCTGGCCAAGCAGTATTTCTACAGGTATATGCAACTTTCCGGAAACACCACCCCTGCAAAACTGAGGTATGCCAATTCACTCTTCAGAGCAAGGGATTATGCCGGTGCTATTGAAGTTTACGATGAGATCATCAAGGTGGACAATTCCCGCAATTACCTGAATAGGGTTGCCGGTTACAGTTGCTTTGAGAAAAAGCCCCAGGATCTGGAAAAAGGCAAGGCCTATATGGAAACTTTCTTTGCCAATGCCAAACCTGAAAATATTATTGCCAGAGACTATTCCTATTATGGAAGAATGCTATACAAACTGGCCAATGGTGATTCTGCAATGCTCGACAAGGCATTCGAAAACCTGAAGAAAGCTTATTCCATGGATGAGTCTGATGGCAAGCTGCTCTCTGAAATAGCCAGTGATTATTATTATTCCAAAAGATACAAAGAGGCCATTGAGATGTTTGAGTTGAAAGCTCAGAAAGGCAAGGAAGGAAAGGCTGATGCCATTTTTATAGCCAGGGCCTATTATAATTTGAAAGACTTTGCCAAAGCTGAAGAGAAATTTGCAAAGATTGTTGAAGAAGATCCGTCAAATATTGATGCGCATCTTTGGTTGGCACGTAACGCATCCAACCAGGACCCCGAAAATACGCTGGGACTTGCTGCACCAAAATTCGAGGCCATGATCAACCAGATCGGCACGGAAACAGATAAGTATAAAAATGCGCTGCAGGAAGCCTATTCCTATTTCGGATATTTCAACATCACCAAAAAGGAATTTGGCGCGGCCAAAGACTGGTATAATAAGATCATCGCTCTGGATGCCACCAATAAGAGCTGGCAGATTGGTGCTTACAGCGGTCTGGCCATGATTGCATCCAAGGAAAAGAACTGGGTGGAAGCCCGGAATTACTACCAGAAAATTTTTGATCTCGATCCTTCCCGGAAGGATATCAAACAGGGAATTGAGGATTTGACCAAGGTGATAAATGCAGCTCAGAAGTAATTTAATGTATTCATAGCAAAAATTGTATTAAAAAATTGCTTTCTTTGTAGCCTGTTTTTAAATAAAAAATAATTATTAATACACTTAAAATAAAAATTGAACATGAAAGGACAATCTTTAGCTGAAGCATTGAAATCAACATTTGTTTTGGTGATTATGGTGCTGTGTTTGGTGGTGGCCTGGCTGATTTTTACCAAAATCATGGGTAACCCTATTAATTTTGAAGGTGGTAATCCCGAAGGACACGCTTTACCTGGTAATTACCTGGGTATAGTTTATAAAGGAGGATTCATAGTTCCCCTCCTGATTGCCATTAACCTCATTCTCTTATCGTTTGTTGTAGAGCGTTTTATCATGCTTACCAGGGCAAAAGGCCGTGGCAATCTGAATGCATTCGTACGCAATGTTCGTGATTTGCTCAGGGATGATAAAATTGACGAAGCTTCCAAACTTTGTGATAAACAAAGAGGTTCTCTGGCCAATGTTGTTAAAGCCGGACTCCACAGGTACAGGGATCTGCAAAACGACAAGACACTGATGAACGACCAGAAGGTTCTTGCACTGCAGAAGGAACTGGAAGAAGCTACGGCTCTTGAATTACCTGTTCTTTCACAGAACCTCGTTATCATGTCAACCATTGCATCAGTTTCCGTGCTTGTTGGTCTTATCGGTACAGTACTTGGTATGATCCGCGCATTCGGTGCTCTGTCCACTGCTGGTGCTCCAGATGCTCTGGCTCTGGCAACCGGTATTTCCGAAGCTCTTGTTAATACTGCTTTCGGTATCACCGGTTCAACACTGGCTCTTATTTTCTATAACTACTATCAAACGCGTGTTGACAACATGACTTTTAAAATTGACGAAGCCGGTTTCAGTATCACCCAGACTTTTGCTGCCTCATTGAAAAAGTCATAAGGATTTGAACTGCGTGAATAAACGCGCTTAATACTAGGAGACTATGGGAAAAATAAAAATGTCAAAAAAAGTGCCACGCATCGACATGACGCCGATGGTGGATTTATTTTGCCTGCTGCTCGTCTTTTTTATCTTAACTGCAACATTCCGTACAACGGATGCTGTTCAGGTGGATACGCCCTATTCGGTGTCTAATAAAGTCAGTCCGGAAAAGCATATCATTTCCATTTTGGTTTCAAAAGACAATGTCGTATTATTTAATGTCGACAATGGAATTGACACCTCTGAACATCTTCGCAGAAAAATTCTGAATGCAATGGCTTTTCAATATCAACTGACTTTCACCGACGAAGAATATAAAAGATTCGAAGGAATGGGTTCATTTGGTATGCCTATCACAAAAATGAAGGAGTGGATCAATGAAAGAGATGCAAAGGTACGTGATGCCATGCATACAGGAATTCCTGTTGATTCTACTGATAACCAGCTGTTTGCATGGGTAAGGATTGCGCGTAATTACTATCCCGATTTTGAAGTTGCCTTGAAAGGCGACCAGGAAGCTGATTATGAAGAGGTAAAGAAGGTGATTGATGTTTTGCAGGATAATATGGTCAACAAATTCAACCTGACTACAAATCTGGAAGCTGTTGACATATCTTTGGAAAACTTATAACGCAAGGAAAAAATGGCTGAAATAATTCAAAACGAAGGCGGTAAGCAAAAAGGTAAGCAACGGTCAAAACGGCACAGCACGCACATCGACATGACGCCGATGGTGGATTTGGCCTGTCTGTTGCTTACATTTTTCATGCTTACCACAGCTTTTAGCAAAGCAAAGGTGATGGAGATTGTGCTTCCTGAAAAGGATGAGAATCCTCAGGAAATAAAGGACAAGCCTCAGGTCGATAGTGCCAGGGCACTGAATATCATTTTAATCGGAAATGACAAGGTGTTGTGGTACAACGGACTGGCCAACCCGGCCAAACCTCCGCTGCCCAGGATGCACCTCACTGATTTTAGCGATGACGGCATCCGTAAGGTGCTCCTTGCCAGAAACAAGGAACTGTTCACCAAAATTGAACAGATGAACCAGGATGTGATCACCGGTAAAATTGTAATGCCCATGGATTCCATTGAATCCCAAAAGAGGCGTTTCAAGCGTGCCGATAAAAGAGGTCCGGTTGTGCTCATCAAGGCCAGCGACAATGTAAAATATAAGAACGTGGTTGACATTTTGGATGAAATGGCAATCAGTAACATTGCATTGTACGCGCTGATTGATATCAATGATGTTGAAAAAAAGATGGTGGCCGATTATTTGGCCGCAAATCCGTCTGCCGCTAATTAATCATAATTCTAAATTTTAACTTAATCATGAGTAAGATGAATAAAAGTTATGATGCGGCTACCTTGATTGACATTGTTTTTGAAAACAGGAACAAGGAGTACGGATCATACGATTTGAGGAAAAGGTTTCAGAGAGCACTTTCTGTCGGTTTCATAGTCGCATTCTTTATCGTTTCAACCGTTGTTGCAGTTCCTTTCATTAAAGCCTTAACAGCTGAAGATGAGGATATTGTTCTGGTAAAGGAAACAGTGGCTGAATTGCAGAATGTAAAAACCGATCAGGATGCTCCTCCTCCTCCTCCTCCTCCTCCTCCTCCTCCCCAGGCTATGGAACAGCAGGTGAAGTATACAGCTCCAGTTGTTGTTGAGGAAGCCCAGGAAGATGTACAGTTGGCTATTGTTGATGATGTAAGGGAATCCATGTCCAATGAGCCGGTTCCTGAGACCATTGAAGTTGTAGCTGCCGAAGAAGAGCGAGTGATTGTGGAAGAAGAACCTGCATTTGTGTTTGTTGAAGAACAGGCAACATTCCAGGGTGGTACACTCGATACATTCAGGGAATGGGTTCAGAAGAACCTGGTTTATCCTCCTGTTGCCGTTGAAAACGGCATTTTTGGAAGGGTTACCGTCCAGTTTGCCGTTAACTCACGTGGTGAGGTTGTAGATGTGAAAGTTCTCCGTGGTGTTGACCCCTCACTCGACAAGGAAACGATTCGCGTGATCCAGTCATCTCCCAAGTGGGGTGCTGCTAAACAAGGCGGACGTGCTGTTAAGCAACAGTTCGTTATGCCGGTGATCTTCCAGCTTCAGTAAAGTTTATTGCTTTAATATATTAAAAAGCCTGGTGCATTGTCACCAGGCTTTTTTT
>CAYTNC010000080.1:0-10495 GCA_964438935.1 uncultured Bacteroidales bacterium | reverse complement strand
CTTCATATGGTTTTGGATAGCCTTCTCTGCGCAGGATGGTCTGCAGGGCCTCGGAAATGACCATCCAGTTGCCTTCCAGATCGTCATCAAGAGCCAGCTTATTGAGTATCACCTTATCAAGACCGCGTAGCAAGGCTTTAAAAGCTATTGCAGTATGTGCCATGGGCACACCGATGTTTCGCAGTACCGTGGAATCTGTTAAATCGCGCTGAAGTCGTGAAACCGGAAGCTTGGCCGAAAGGTGTTCGAAAATCGCATTGGCCATACCCAGGTTGCCCTCTGAATTTTCAAAATCAATTGGGTTTACCTTATGCGGCATTACAGATGAGCCCACTTCGCCTTCCTTGATTTTCTGCTTGAAATACTCCATGGAGATGTAGGTCCAGAAATCCCTGTCGAGATCAACCAATATGGTGTTAATCCGCTTCATGCAGTCGAACATGGCCCCCATATTGTCGTAATGTTCAATCTGCGTGGTAACTTGCAGTCTGTTCAGTCCCAATACGTCATTCACAAAATGGTTCGCGAATTCAATCCAGTCAATATCGGGATATGCAACAGCATGGGCGTTAAAATTACCTGTAGCTCCTCCGAATTTGGCGGAAACCGGGATATGGATCAGCTGATCGAGCTGATTTTTCAACCGTTCAACAAAGACCATGATCTCTTTTCCCAGGCGGGTAGGCGAAGCCGGCTGACCGTGCGTGCGGGCAAGCATGGGTATGTCTTTCCATTCTTCTGTAAGCTGCAACAAGCGTTTGATAATCTTGTTGAGGAGCGGAAGGTATACATCATGCAGTGCCAGTTTCAGGGTGAGCGGAACGGCAGTGTTGTTGATGTCCTGTGAGGTAAGGCCGAAGTGGATAAATTCCTTGTATTTTTCCAGTTTCAACTCATCAAACCTCGTTTTCAGGAAATATTCCACGGCTTTCACATCGTGGTTGGTAATTTTTTCGTTTTCCTTTATTTTAATTGCATCCGCAACGGAAAAAATGCGGTAAATACCCCGCAACAATTCAACGTCCGATTTTCTGAAATCGGCCAGTTGGGGAAGTTGCAGTTCACAAAGCGCAATGAAATACTCAACCTCAACCTGTACCCTGTATTTGATCAGTGCAAATTCAGAAAAATACTGATCCAGGTCAACGGTCAGGTTACGGTAACGCCCGTCAACCGGGGAAATTGCAGTAAGTGTTGTCAGTTCCATGGTATGAGTTTAGGAATGCGAATTTATAAAAAAAGAGTGATGATTTCAGGGGTGGGCCCGGTTATGTTTTGCTTAAAAGATGCTATTTTTGTCTGTCATAATAACTTTCCGAATACAATTAGCTAAATGAAACTACAAATAAAAGGTATTATCAGCAGGTTGATGATCCTGGTTCCGGCGTTGCTTATGCTTTCTGCCGGCAAATTGGACACATCCCTGAATCAAAAAGAAACAGGAAAAGACAAAACGTTGGTATACGTATTTGCCATCCGTGATGAAATCGGCAAGCCTTCGTTGCGGGTTATGCATGAGGCATTTGCAGAAGCCTTTGCCCTCAAGGCCGATTACATCATATTACATCTGAACACTTATGGAGGGATGGTGAATGTTGCCGATTCCATGCGCACGCGCATTCTCAACAGCCCGATTCCTGTGCTGGCCTTTATCGACAACCAGGCCATTTCTGCAGGAGCGCTGATATCCATAGCCTGCGACAGCATATACATGCGCCCGGGAGGGAACATAGGAGCTGCAACGGTGGTTGACCAAACGGGGTCGGTGGTACCCGACAAATACCAGTCGTTCATGCGTTCCACCATGAGGGCAACTGCCGAATCGCATGGTAAAGACACCATTGTAACAGGAAACGACACCATCATCCGCTGGCACCGAGATCCACGTATTGCCGAAGCCATGGTTGATCCGCGCATAGTTGTTGAAGGCATTATAGATTCTTCTAAAGTTCTTACTTTTACTGCTGAAGAAGCCCTGGCAAACCATTATTGTGAAGGGCTGGCCAAAAATATTGATGAAGTGCTTGCCCTGGCAGGAATAAAAAATTACGAACTGGTAACCTACAGGCCATCGGGAGTTGACCGGCTCATTGGTTTCCTGCTCAGTTCGGTGGTTCAGGGCATCCTGATCATGCTGATGATTGGCGGTATTTACTATGAACTGCAGTCGCCCGGCATCGGTTTCCCGCTGGTTATTGCCTTAACCGCAGCCATGCTGTATTTTGCACCCTTGTACCTGGAAGGACTTGCAGCGCACTGGGAGATTTTGTTGTTTATTGCAGGTTTAGCCCTGGTAATACTGGAAATCTTTGTCATTCCCGGCTTCGGAGTGGCAGGAATTTCCGGTATTGCATTGATTGTGATAGGTCTTACATTGAGCCTGGTTGACAATATTTCATTCAGGTTTGAAGGAACACAGGCAATGGGTCAGTTAGCAAAAGCACTGTTTACTGTTGTAATATCCGTTTTCCTCTCGTTCACCCTGGCCATCCTGGGTACAAAACGTTTTGCCTTTTCCAAAGCCATGTCGGGTTTGGCCCTGGATAGCGTTCAGGATCATCAGCAGGGTTATGTAAGCATTGACATGAGGCAGAAAGAAATGATCGGAAAAACCGGTACTGCCAAAACCATATTAAGGCCATCAGGCCGGATAGAAATTGATGGCGAGATTTTTGATGCAAAAGCCGAAATCAGTTATATAAACAAAGGAGAAAAAATTCGGGTGATCCGGGATGAAACCGGTCAATTATACGTGGTAAAAGCATGAGGTCAAAAAAGAAAAAATCAACCAGCAGCCGCAGGCTGATCCGCTACATTTTTATTGTTATTGCCGTAATTCTTGTAGTTGCCGGTATCAAAGTGGCCTCTTTTTACAACCAGGTGTTTGGTCCCAATGTGCAAACTCCCGAAAAAAAGGAATTTTACCTTTACATTCCCACCGGTTCCACCTATGAGGATGTAGTTGCCCTGCTCAATTCAGAAAACATGATCAAAAACAGGCAGACCTTCGACTGGGCGGCCAAAAAGAAAAAATATCCCGCAAATGTCAATCCCGGCAGGTATTTGGTCAAATACAACATGTCGAACAATGAGCTGCTCAACATGTTGCGGTCGGGCCTGCAGGAACCGGTTGATGTAGTTATCAATGTGGCACGCACGCCGGAAGATCTGGCTGAAAAGATCTCGGTACAGATTGAACCAAAAAAAGAAGACATGCTGGCTTTGCTCAGCGATGAAGACTACCTGAAACAATATGGCTTCAACAGGGAAACCGTTATTGGCATGTTCATTCCAAACACTTATGAATTCTGGTGGAATACAAGTGCCGATGATTTCATTAAAAGAATGAACAAGGAGTACAAAAAATTCTGGAACCACGAAAGAACCGGAAGGGCAAAAGAAGCCAGTTTCACACCCAACCAGGTGATTACACTGGCCTCAATCATAATCAACGAAACCAATAAGGCAGATGAATACCGGAGAATTGCCGGGGTTTATATCAACCGCCTCGACAAAGGTATGCGGTTGCAGGCCGATCCTACAGTGAAATACGCACTGGGTGATTTCGAAAGGAAGCGGATTCTTACACATGACACCTTTGTTGATTCACCCTACAATACCTATTTGCATGACGGGCTGCCACCGGGGCCCATTTCCTTACCCACTGTGAAGGCCATTGATGCCGTGCTTCAATATGAAAAGCATGATTACCTGTATTTTTGCGCCAAAGAAGATTTTTCGGGCTATCATAATTTTGCACGCACACTCGATCAACATAACAAAAATGCTCGTTTATATCAAAAGGCGCTCAATCGGCGTAAAATTTTAAAATAGTTCTCCTTTTAATAGTCCCGGAAATAAAATATAGTGTATATTCAGGGTGCCTAAATCACATTGAATCAATTACCCCATGGACAAGATCAAATTTGGAACCGACGGTTGGAGAGCCATTATTGCAAAGGATTACACCATTGAAAACGTGGCCAAGCTCACCCTGGCTGCGGCATTGTGGTTAACCCGGAAGTTTAAAAACCCGGTTGCAGTTGTTGGTTACGATTGCCGGTTTGGAGGGGAAATGTTCATGGAGGCAACCGCCAAGATTTTGGCATCAAAAGGAATTCGGGTTTTCGTGTCGGAAAAGTTTGTAACCACTCCCATGGTGTCTTTGGGAATTGTGAAACTAAAGGCAAATTGCGGCATCATCATCACGGCAAGTCATAATTCCTCCGAATATAACGGTTATAAACTGCGGGGTGAGCATGGCGGTCCCATGTTCGACAAGGATCTGAAAGATGTTGAAAACCTGATCAGCAACGAAGTTGAGATTGATTTGGAATTGCTCAACTGGAATTACCTGATTGAACAGGGCCTGATCAACTATATTGACCTGGAAAGCATTTATCTCAAAGAAATCAGAGATACAATTGATATTCAAAAAATAATCGATTCGGGGCTCAAATTTGCCTTTGACGCCATGTTCGGAAGCAGTCAAAACTTCATGCGCAAACTGATGCCCGAAATACAGGCGCTGCATTGCGAGGTAAACCCTTCATTTCTTGGCGTCAGGCCTGAGCCTGCACGTAAAAACCTGCATGAGCTGATTGAATTGGTTTGGAATAAAAAAGATATCGACTGCAGTTTTGCCGTTGACGGTGACGGCGACCGCATTGCAGTGATTGATAAGGAAGCAGGGTATTATGATGCCAACCACTTGCTGTTGATGATGATTCATTACCTGGCAGGCTATAAACAGCTTACCGGCAAGGTGGTGGTCAGTTTTTCCACAACCGGTAAGATTGAAAAACTATGCCGGCATTACGGACTGGAAATGGTCCGTACCCACATTGGTTTCACAGACGCATCCAAAATAATGACTGAGGAAGAGGTGCTCGTTGCCGGGGAAGAATCAGGAGGAATCTCTGCTGGTGGCGCACTTCCTGAACGCGACGGCATCAGGGCCGGCCTGTTAATCTGGCAATGGCTCGCCGAATCCGGAAAATCCTTCAGCCAGCTTTACAGTGAAGTAATCAGCATTACCGGGGCCTTCGCTTTTGAAAGGGCAAACATTGAATTGAACAGGAATGCCCGTAACAAAATACTTGAAAAATGCAGCAACGGCACCTTCAGTCATTTCGGAAGATTTTTGGTGGAAAGGTTTGAAGTATTCGACGGCTTTAAATTCTTTTTTTCTGATAACGAATGGCTGATGATCCGCTCCTCAGGAACCGAGCCCATTATCAGGTTGTATGCAGAAGCAGAAACCGAAGAAACAGCCCAGGAGATCATCTTTTCAGGCATGAAAGCGGTAATGGAGTGAGAAGCCGCTTTTGGCCTTTGGCTATTGGCTTTTAGCTAACGGCTAATTGCCAAAAACTTCCTACCCGGGATAATTAATCATTCATGATGTTTCTTTTCAATTGCCATTGGCTTTAGCCGGTGGTGCTCAATAATGGCAAATATCATCCGCTGCAGTCAGGGCATTGCCATGAGCATTGCTTTTCATGCAGTGGAAGGAGGATTCGATATTAAGTAATCCCCGGGCTGAAGCCCGGGGCTATTGAAGGTTGGGCTTATTGCTATTAGCTTGTAGGTAAAAGCTAAAAGCTAATGGCTAAAAGCTAACAGCTAACAGCTAACAGCCAACAGCTAACGGCTAATGGCTAATGGCTAAAAGCTAATGGCTACTCAAAACGTCCCATACAACGCATGCTCCTCAGTATTGCAGTATATGGAGGAGAAAAAATAAAATCCCGGCCGGTTCGTGTTCAACTTGCGCTGCAAGTGCAATATCGGATGCCCGGGCGGCACATTCAGAAATTCTGCCATGCCCTGATCGGCTCGTGTTGCCCTGATGCGTTGCTCGCCCCCCTTAACTTCCACCTGGAATGCCTTGCGCAAAATGTCAAAAAGCGACTGGTCCTCGAACTTGCGGTTGCAAAAACGCGGCAGGTTGATGTTGGGTAAAAAATTCAGATCGTAAAATACCGGTTTGTCATTTACCAGCCTCAAACGTTCCAGGTAGATGCATCCCGACCTTTTGAATTCTTCGCTCAGGGTAAACATGAAGTTATCGGGCCAGGGTATTACCGCGGGTTTCGACAAGATCCTGGTATGCAGGTTGTGCTTCCCCAGTGCCGATGTGGTTCCCGAAATGGACAGAATTCCAATGCCATTGGGTGGCCCGCATACAATGCTGCCCTTTCCCTTATGCTTTCGGATCATGCCATCGCCCAGCAGGTTATCCAATGCATGCCTCACTGTTGGTCGGGTAATTCCAAACTGACTGCATAAATCATTTTCGGAAGGAAGCAGGTCTCCATCCTTAAAAGTACCATCAATAATCTGCTTTCTTAAAATTTCATAAACCTGCCTGTACTGTGGAACTGATTGTTTCATAAAAAAATCTCAAAGTTTACTTGTAATTACATGTTAAACTATTATATTTGTCATTCATAACCTTAATAGTTATTTCACGTAGTAAAGATATAAATAATTTACAACTTATATTTACAAGTTAATAAATAATCATTGCCATGCTTACTGTTTTTTCAGGCTTATTAACCAACTTGTAAACAGGCAACGTTATAACACTTCTAATTATGGCCATTCCGGTTATTATGCCAAGGCAGGGACAATCCGTTGAAACCTGCATCATTACTCAGTGGATCAAAAAGAAAGGCGACCAGGTAAAAACAGGCGACGTGCTTTTCTCCTATGAAACTGATAAAGCATCTTTTGACGCAGAAGCGGAACAATCCGGCGAACTGCTTGAAATCTTCTTTTCAGAAGGTGATGAGGTGCCCGTGCTGACCAACGTGGCGGTTATCGGGAAACCCGGTGAAAACGCAGAAAGCTTCAGACCCGGCTCACCATCCGCTGCTCCTGCCGCTGCTCCTGCCACTGCTCCTGCCACTGCCGCTGCTCCTGCCCCATCCCTCCGCATTTCCCCCCGTGCCCGGGCAATGGCTGCAAAAATGGGCGTTGACCCCTGCAACATTCCCGGAACCGGTCCGAACGGCCGCATTATTGTCCGCGATGTTGAATCATGCCTGAAAATCCAGGCTGCCGGTGAAGTATCAAAAGTATCCTTACCCTACACAGGAGACCTGCAATTTGAAGAGAAAAAGATTTCAAATGTTCGTCGCATTATAGCCAGGGCAATGCATGAATCGCTTGCTTCCTCGGCCCAGCTCACGCACCACATGTCGGCCGATGTACGTAAACTGCTTGCATTAAGAGCACAGGTGAAGGCCGGAATGGAAAAAGGAAATACAGTAAACATTACACTGAACGACATGGTTTGTTTTGCAGTAATCCGTGCCCTGCAAAAATTCCCTGAAGTCAACAGCCATTTCCTGGGCGAAAGCATCCGTACCTTCAGCAAGGTTCACCTGGGAATAGCGGTGGATACCCCCAGGGGCCTTATGGTACCGGCGATACCGAATGCAGATGATCTTTCACTTAAAGGACTGTCGGCCCGTTTGCAGGAAGCTGCGCAGCGGTGCAAAAAGGGCAATATCAGTCCGGAATTGCTGTCGAGCTCCGCCGCATCATTTACGGTATCCAACCTGGGCAATTATGGCGTTGAAATGTTCACCCCCATCATCAACCTGCCACAGGTTGCTATTTTGGGCGTGAATACCATAATCAGCAGGCCGGCCGACCTGGGCGACGGCGTTTTCGGGTTTGTCCCCATGATGGGTTTATCGCTTACATACGATCATCGTGCAGTTGATGGTGGCCCCGCCACCCTCTTCCTGCGCGAAATCAAGAACCAGATAGAAACGTTCAGTGAACAATGAACAATGAACAATGATCAGTGAACAATGAACAATGAACAATAATAAATAACGCGCAGTATATAAATATTAGCATTCAACATTTAACATTCAATATTAATCCGAAATGCCTAAGAGTCAGTTCATCGATCCCCGAAACATTCGCAAGCCAGGCAAACTGAGCTTCGGTACCATACCTGTTAATCAATACAACAAGTCGGTTGCCGACGAAAGAAAAAACTATGTCGACAGCGACCTGGTAAGGATATACCGCGATATGGTTATCATTCGTGAGTTTGAGAACATGCTGAATGAAATCAAGGTCAAAAATGAATACCGCGGCATACCTTATAATCATCCCGGCCCGGCACATTTGTCGATGGGCCAGGAGGCAGCCGCCGTGGGAATGGCCTATTCGCTCAATGTAGACGATCTCATATTTGGTTCA
This sequence comes from uncultured Bacteroidales bacterium, assembly GCA_964438935.1. Taxonomy (GTDB): domain Bacteria; phylum Bacteroidota; class Bacteroidia; order Bacteroidales; family UBA10428; genus UBA5072. Next base: position 2,269 of record CAYTNC010000080.1, on the reverse strand, counting down.
CACAGAAGTCACGGCGAAATCCTTGCCAAAGGCCTCTCTGCTATTCACCAGTTAACGGAGAAATCCTTGCTGGATCTGATGAAAAACTATTTCGGAGGAAAAATTCTGAAAGTGGTTGAAAAGAAACACCGGGGTGACGTCAGGGAACTGGCTGTAAGGTTTCTGTTATATGGAACGCTGGCCGAAATTTTTGCACGCGAGAACGGGTTCAACAAGGGACTTGGTGGTTCCATGCACGCTTTCTTCACTCCTTTTGGCGTTTATCCGAACAACGCCATTGTTGGAGGATCAGGCGATATTTCAGTAGGCGCAGCCCTGTTCAAAAAAGTTAACAACCGTCAGGGTATTGTGGTTTGCAATATCGGCGATGCTTCCATGGCCTGCGGTCCGGTATGGGAAGGCATATCGTTTGCCACCATGGACCAGTATACACAGCTTTGGGAAGGTGCCTACCGTGGCGGTCTTCCGATAATCTTCAACTGCATGAACAACCAGTACGGCATGGGGGGACAAACCTGCGGAGAAACCATGGGTTATGGCATTGCAGCACGTATTGGCGCGGGAGTGAATGCCGACATGATGCACGCCGAGCGTGTTGACGGGTACAACCCGCTTGCCGTAATTGATGCCTTTAAACGCAAAAAGAAAATTCTGCTTGATAAAAAAGGCCCTGTGCTGCTGGATACCCTAACCTACCGCTACAGCGGGCATTCTCCGTCCGATGCCTCTTCATACCGAAGTAAGGAAGAAGTGGAGGCCTGGCAGAATATGGACTCCATAACCCGTTTCGGACAGGATCTGATTCAGGAGAACATAGTAAAACAACAAAATCTCGACGCAGTCCGTGAACATCTTATCGGTGAGATCACCAACATCCTGCAGCTTACCATCGACGACACTGTTTCTCCGCGATTGAACCTCATATCCAATCCCGATGCCATTGGCGAGATGATGTTTTCAAACGAATCGGTTGACCGGCTCGACGACAGAAAACCGGAAGCGTTGATGACCCTGGAGGAAAACCCGCGTGTAAAGGCCCTTAAAAATAAGGAAAGGTTTTATACCGACAAGGAGGGCAAGCCTGTTTCCAAAGCCAGGTTGTTCCAGTTGCGCGATGGTATTTTCGAAGCCATCATCGACCGGTTTTACAAAGACCCAACCCTGGTTGCCTATGGCGAAGAAAACCGCGACTGGGGCGGAGCTTTTGCAGTATATCGCGGGCTTACCGAAGCTCTTCCGTATCACCGGCTATTTAACACGCCAATTGCCGAAGGGGCAATTGTGGGCACTGCCATTGGCTATGGCATGGCCGGCGGCAGGGTTATTGCCGAAATCATGTACTGCGATTTCATTGGCCGTTGCGGTGACGAGTTGTTTAACCAGCTGCCCAAATGGCAGGCCATGAGCGGAAACCTGATAAAAATGCCCGTAGTCATCAGGGTGTCCGTTGGTTCCAAATACGGCGCCCAGCATTCACAAGACTGGTCATCACTCATTGCACATGTGCCGGGCATTAAGGTAGTGTTCCCGGCCACTCCGTACGATGCCAAAGGCCTTATGAACAGCGCGCTTCAGGGAACCGATCCGGTTGTGTTCTTTGAAAGTCAACGTATTTACGACGTGGGAGAGCAATTTCATGAAGGCGGCGTTCCCGAAGGATATTATGAAATACCTATGGGCGAACCCGATATCAAGCGCAAAGGCTCTGACCTTACCATACTCACTATTGGATCAACTCTTTACATGGCACTTAAGGCCGCTGAGATGCTCGAAAAAAATCATGGCATTTCAGCCGAAGTAATTGATGCCCGGTGCCTGGTACCTTTTAATTATGATCTGGTGCTGGAATCCATTAGTAAAACAGGGCGGATTGTGCTGGTAAGCGATGCCTGCTCGCGCGGATCATACCTGCGCGACATGGCCTCAAACATCGCCGAACTTGCATTCGACGACCTGGATGCCCCGCCGGTGGTGGTGGGATCACGAAACTGGATCACCCCTGCCTATGAAATGGAGGAATACTTCTTCCCGCAGACTGAATGGATCCTGGATGCCATCCACGAACGGATTGTTCCCCTGAGCGGTTATGTATGCAAGACAAACTGGAAAACCTCGGAACAATTGAGAAGAAGCAGGCTGGGAATATATGAAGAAGTTCAATGACCAGGTTGCCATGTACACGAAATCCGGATCAGGCGCAGGCAAATATGTTGCAAGCGGCGAATTTGGCGTTGTGATCATGTTCTCCCACGACGGCGTTAAAGAAATC
>CAYTNC010000079.1:0-10542 GCA_964438935.1 uncultured Bacteroidales bacterium | reverse complement strand
AAACAGAAACAATGAGGACGATGAGTGCCCAGATTAGGAGCATATTCAGGGAGAACTGTGCAAAGCGCGTCCAATGAATCAGCAAAAGCCCAAGGTAGCTTAACGGTGGACCCGGTAAGCCGGGCAGAATACTCCCGACAACACCAACCAGGATACATAGTACCCCAAGTATGACCAACAGGTATTCCATAAGGTAAAAATAGGAAATATTATGAACACGGGCACTGGTTTAAAAAAAATGCCCGCACTGACACCTGGTGATTATTTGTCGGCGTTTTCAATCAGCACTTCCTGCTGCTGTCTGTGTTTTTCCTTGTGGGGAGCATGCGGGTGCCAGCCAAGTAAAAAAATCATAACCGCAAATCCAAACACGTAAGCGACCGCCACATGCCATCCTTTTTTCAGGTAGTCCAACGTATTCCGGGTTTCGGGAAAAAGGTTCGAAAGGGCAACACCGGCCGAAGAACCGAACCAGATCATGGACCCACCGAAACCAACCGCATAGGCCAGTACGCCCCAGTCATAACCACCCTGTTCCAGGCACAGTTTGGTAAGCGGAATATTGTCGAATACAGCCGATATGAATCCCAGTGCAAAAGCAGTCCATGCAGAAGCAGGTGGTAATTCCTCAACCGGCATGAGGGAGGCAATGGTTACCAGCGACATCAAAAATACGGTACCCATCCAGGCTTTTTTCATTTCGTACCAGGGTGTTTTCCGGATCAGGCCGCCAATGAGAATTCCAATCCATACGCCCAATGCAGGAAAATCAAACATATAATTGGTAAATATGGCACAAACCAGAATCATAAAAACAATGCCAATTCTGGTCCAGTCTACTTTTATCCTTGTGCTGGCGTCTTTTTTGATCCTATTATAACGGTCCTGTTGAATGGATCCGACAACTCCAAAAATCAACAGTGCTGCCAAAGAAGCAACAAAGGCATGAAGAACGTCAAAAGGACTTACCCCGTCAATCCACATCAGTGTGGTAGTTGTATCACCCACAACACTTCCGGCCCCGCCGGCATTAGCTGCCGCAATAATTGCAGCAAGGAAGCCAACGTGTACTTTGCCTTTAAATACAACCATTGCAATTGTGCCGCCAATCATGGCAGCTGCAATGTTGTCGAGAAATGCAGATAATACAAATACAAATAAAAGTAGAACAAATCCCCCCTTCCAGTCGTCGGGAAGGTAATGCGGTAGCAATTCCGGAAACTTTGACTCCTTAAAAATCTCAGCCAGAATGGCAAATCCGAACAACAACCCTAGTAAATTTACCAGAATTCTCCATTCGCCTTCACGTGCTTCGGTTCCAACAATATGCTCAATAATTGAAAAATCAGTGAATACATACTTTAAAATGAGAAGAGCAGCCAAGCCTGTTAAGGCCACATACATGGTCTTGTGATGAAAGATAGCGACACAAATAAGCGTAATGGCAAAAAGAATGAATTCAATTCGTATTCCCGCAATGGCAGGCATTTTTCCATCAGCCGCCATCAAAGTCTGACATGCAAAAAGAAGCAGCAGCAATATCCCTGGGATTCGCATCTTTTTTAGTAATTCAGCTATTCTCATATGTAAAAATGAATATTATTTATTTTTTGAATTGGGCAAAGATAACAACTCAACACTTATAATATGCATAAAAAGAAAATAAGCGTCCTTAAGAGCCAAGTGTTGCAACCATAACTGCCTTAATGGTATGGACGCGGTTCTCGGCTTCATCAAATACAATAGAAGCTTGTGATTCAAAAACTTCTTCGGTAACCTCCATGGATTCAAGTCCGAACTTTTGATAGATCTCTTCACCAATTTTTGTTTGCCGGTTATGATACGCCGGCAGACAATGCAGGAATTTGACATTCTTGTTGCCTGTTAACTTCAAAACATCCAGGTTCACCTGGTAAGGCTTGAGCAGCCTGATTCTTTCTTCCCACACCGAAGCAGGTTCGCCCATGGAAACCCAGACATCAGTATATAAAAAGTCAGCATCTTTCACTGCCTTTGCAATATCATCTGTAATGGTTACCGAGGCACCGGTAGACAAGGCAATTTCTTTACAGATTTTTACAAGCGCTTCAGCAGGCTGACAAGCTTTGGGAGCGGCAGCTCTGAAGTCAATTCCCATTTTGGCACACCCTACCATGAGTGAATTACCCATATTATTGCGGGCATCACCCAGGTAACAAAACTTCATCTGGCTTAATGGCTTGTCACTATGCTCAATCATGGTCAGCAAATCGGCCAGCACCTGGGTTGGATGAAATTCATCGGTAAGGCCATTCCAAACAGGAACGCCTGAATAGGCAGCAAGATCCTCAACTGTTTTCTGAGAATACCCCCTGTACTCAATTCCGTTAAACATTCTGCCCAACACGCGGGCTGTGTCTTTTACTGATTCCTTATGACCAATTTGTGAACTCACCGGATCGAGATAAGTCACATGAGCACCCTGGTCATGCGCTGCAACTTCAAAAGCACACCGGGTGCGGGTAGATGTTTTTTCAAATATAAGGGCAATGTTTTTGTCAGCAAGACAGGGTTGTTCTGTTCCGCTGTACTTAGCTTTTTTCAAATCGGCCGAAAGGTTGAGTAGAAATTTGATCTCGGCAGGAGAGAAATCAAGTAGTTTCAGGAAACTGCGGTTGCGTAAATTGAATGGCATAGTATGAGTTTTAATGTTTTGTAAAGTCACAATTGAGTAGGTGGTTGCATCAGGCAAACCAAAACGAATCACAAAGATAATGAATCAGGCATATTACTGAATGATATTTATCATTTAATGCATTTATATGCTGATACATTTAATATTAATGCATTACTACTGATCCGTAAATTTTATATGTAGATGCGTTCGTAGTTTTCTGTTTTTGGCCACGAAGTGGCCTAATATTAATAACCGTGGGTGGTAACCCACGGAAATGATCTGCATATTTCAACACAGCCCTGAAGGGCATACGCGTCAACTTAACGCGTTAACACACTATATGTCTAACGTATATAAATTTGATTTAAATCGCGGAGCGATTCAATCATAGCCTGGGGAGTGGTAATATATGAATGATTTCTACCATAATGTCACTCCTACGGAGCTTAGGGGAAGTAATGATTGAATGATATCTACCATAATGTCGCTCCTACGGAGCTATGGAAGTAATAAAAGCACCAGAGGTGCGACATTATGGTAGCAAATGATATAGGCGTATACCCTTTGAGCTCCATCGGAGCGGCATTATGGTTTCAAACCAATAATCAACCCTGCCTCCCCGACAGGCATGCAGCAGTGGTTGTGAAAATTGAGCGATTTATTAAGTGCTTAATAGTTTTCCTTAAGTTGACGCGTATGCCTGAAGGGGCTGAATAGCAGGCCTGAATACTATTCGATTCAACCCCTTCGGGGTCCAAAAACAAATCAATAAACCAAGGAAAGATTATATTCTATTTATTATCAATATTATAAAAATGATATTTTATAGTTTAACGCATCAGTAGTAATTATGCATAATGAATAACTCATTATTAAAGCCGGAGTGTTTCATCATCTCGATAATGATATTTATCTTTGAAAAAGGGGGTATTGATCAATGATTATGAACACCACCCTGCCCATTGACGTACACGGCATATAAGCATTTAACAAAACTACATGAGAAACAAACTACTTGCAGTTGTTGTAATATTTTCTATTATCAGTACTTCATGTAGGAAGTTATCTGAACAAAGTGCCATTGTATCCGGAAGAATTGATTACAAGATCACCTACCTGAATCCCGACATTGATAAAAAGACGGCCAGTTTGCTTCCGACCCGCATGAAGTTATTGTTTAATGAAAAACATGCTTTGAACAACATAGAAGGTTTTATGGGCGTTTATAAAATCAACGCGTTCACAAACTTCCATACCCGCAAATGTTCCACCTTACTGAAGGTTTTTGAAAAACACTACATTTATAAAGGAGGTCGCGAGGAGCAGATGTGCTGTTTTGATACCATGGAAGGCATGGAAATGGAATATACCAATGACACAAAAAAAATTGCAGGTTTTAATTGTAAAAAATGTATTATAACCCTTCCCGGAACAACTGAAACGATTGATGTTTATTATACCGATGAGATCAAGCTGAAACACCCTAATTCCACAAATCCATACCATGAAATAAAAGGTGTGCTGATGGAATTTGAATTGAAGCTGCTGTATCTCAACATGCATTTCATTGCAGAGAAATATGAGCCCTTACAGAAAAACAATATTACCATTAAGTCACCAGAGAACGCAAAAAATGTGACTCGCGAACAGATGACACAGATTTTAAGCAGACTGATGGAATAGCAGCAACCGTCATTATTTACCGATAATCAACCACTAACGGTTTTGAGGGCAGAAAATTTTGGAACCGGGAGCGCGCCAGGTAATCAATATTAATATAGCTTGCGGTGGCATCATGAGGCATACCCGGGTAAATGCCCAGCCTGATCACAATGTTGTCAAAAACAAGCTGTTCATTCCTTATTCTTACTCCGGTACTGATTCCCATGAACAACCTGGTTTCATCCATCCTTAGTTTTTCTGCAGTTACTACGCCCAGATCTAAGCTTCCGAAAAAGGCAAAACGGAATCCAAGAAATTTATAGGGACTGAATATCTGAGTTTCAAGGTTCAGCACAAATTTATCGTTCCATCTCATAACCGGGCTTGAGAGGCCCGTTATGCCGTTTCCATTTTCAATACTTACAAACTCACCTCGATAACGGTTGATTCCATGGACATAGAAATAATTGATCAGATGCCTGAATTGAAAACGATTTGGGTGATAAAGAGGTGAAATATAATTGCCCTGAAATCTGAAAGCACCCTGTTCCAAATGCCCACTATGGATAAATGATCCGAAACCTATACGTGCTGACCAATAGGCAGTACTATTTTTGAAATAGTTACCAAAGGCTGCGCCAATTCCCATATACGGTCGATCTTTCAGCTGTCCCCATTCATGGCCAGCTGTTATTTGCAGCTGATAGCCAAACGGAACATCCTCAACTCTTCCGAAAGTATAGATCATTTTATCTTTTTTGAACCCTTCGTGCGAAATTCCGGTGGAAAACAGCATTAAGGTTCTGTCCTGAAAAGCATACAAAAACTCGTTGCCGGATATCGGGTCGTCCTGATTCTCGTATTGATTGATTCGTGCGGTGAAAAACAGGCCTGATTTGATCCATTTTGAAGAGGATTTCAGCGGAAGGAGTCTTCCAACCCAGAAATCCGTAATGGAATAGTCCAGATTCACGTTTAAAAGAGTAGTATCCAGCAAAACAATATTCCGGGTCAATTCGGTGTTTTCAAATAAAAAACCACCGGCATTTTTAAAACTTGTGCTTCGGAAATCCCTTAAAAAACTAATGGAGTAGGTTTCCTGATTCCATTTATGAATATACCCCAGTTCTCCTGTGGCAAATGTACCTGCCATGTTTGATGTACCATAAGAAAGTCTGTAGCCCAAATGCGGTTTGTTTTCCATATCCCAATAAGTTGTGGCCTCCAGCTTATGTCCAAATCCCAGTACATTGTGATTGGATAATCCTAAAACAGCCAGGGTTGTCTTGGTCATTTCCGCTTCCAGTCCCAAAGGAAGTATATCCTGCGTAAGCAATAACAAATCAACAGAATCAGTGCCATAAACCGGAAGGGCCATAAACCTCGCATCCATTATGAAGGAAAGATTTCTTAACAAACGTTCATTCTCGGCAGTTAGAAATACATCCAGCGGATCTCCGGGTTTCATTAAAAGATGCCTTTTCAGGATTGTGTTGCGTGTATCCCTGTGCAGGGCATTCATGGTTTTTTCAAGCCGATCGTGAGGCACATAAGCGGTATCAGTTACCGTGGGGGCAAAAATATCCACCTTGGCAAAATCAATATGCCGGATGATTTTGCCATCCATGGCTGCCATACCTGTATTGTTAAGGGGAGTCCATTTTCTAACCGTATCCCGGGTACCTTGCCTGATGAGCAGGTTGTACAACTCTTTTCTGAAACGTGAACTGTATTTGCCATACATCAGCACACTGTCAATAGGCCTTTCCAATAAAGGTCTCCTGGGTAAAGTTATTGGAGCGTCAAATAAAACCAAGGTATCCTGTCTGTCCACTATTTTCTCAATAACGCCTGTTGTATCGGCGTTATTAACCTGCGCCATACCATGATGGCCGGCATAAAGTGCCAAAACAACCAAAACAACAGATAAAAATCGATTCACAATTGTGCGGGTATTATCATAGAAAAGCAAAATTAACACTTTTTTATACTTCAACATTTCAGATAATTATACAGTTTGATATACCGTAAATGAGAAATAACTAACTTTGCATGCAATAGTATATTTAATGGCTGATCATGATTAAGAAGGTTCTTAATGTATTCAAATATCTGGTTTTTTTTGGAATAGGGGTATTGGTTTTCTGGTGGGTATACAAGGATGAACCCTTTGATAAATACAAATCGGCTTTTAAAAACCTGAACTATTTCTGGATTGTACTTTCAGTTTTTTTCAGTGTGCTTTCTCAAATAAGCCGGGCCATGAGGTGGAATATGCTCATCAGGCCCCTGGGCTATAAGCCCAAGCTATATAATTCATACCTTTCAGTTTTGATCCTTTATTTTGTTAACCTGATTTTGCCCAGGGCAGGTGAGGTTTTCAGGTGCACCATATTGAGTAAGTATGAGAAAATTCCATTTATAAAGCTTGCAGGTACTGTTTTTGTTGAGCGAATGGCCGATTTAATTACACTGATGGTTTTGGCTGTAATTATCATCCTGAGCCAGTTTGGTGTATTCATGTCGTTCTTCGACACGCATGCTGAAGTGAAAGAAAACTTTTACCGGTTATTGTCACTGAGAAATTTGCTAATCGGAATCAGTGCTATACTTCTGCTGGTTTTTATGTTTTACCTGTTCAACCACTATTATAAGAAAAACAGGGGTGACCAGGGAAACACGTTCATAAAAAAGATTAGGCATACTAAACAAAACTTCTTAGTAGGACTAAAATCCATTGCCATGCTCGAGAACAAATGGCTGTTTCTGGGCCATACCCTCTTCATTTTCCTGATGTGGCTTTGTATGCTTTACGTGATATTCCTGGCTTTTGAACCAACTTCCCACCTTTCAATACAAACCGGAATGATTACCTTTCTGATGGGCGGGCTTGCCATGCTGGCTCCGGTTCAGGGGGGCATCGGACCCTGGCACTTTATGGTGTATGAAACACTTTTTATATATGGCATTGATAAGGCTGATGGAAAAATATTCGCACTCATTGCACATACCTGCACCAACCTGATTTATTTATTTCTCGGACTGGCCGCGCTTTTGATTATTCCCATCATCAATAACTCAAGAAAGAAATCTCCTGTAGTGGATCAGTAGGTTCAATCCAAATTACTCCACCTTGAACCGGTAAATGCCTTCGATTTTTCTGCCGGAGGCATCAACTCCAATTAACTGACAATCATAGATTCCCTTGACATCTGAAGTGTAGAATGTAACAAGCAAGTGACTGCCAGAGTTCATTGTAAGGTCTGAATTCCAGTAGAGTGTTTTGCGGTTGTCAACCGAATTATTGGCTTCAAGAGTATAATCGGGAGAATAGAACTCCTTCTCCTTATACAATGCATCAGAACTAAGCTGAAACGCTGACTGCCTGTATCTGTACCTGCCTTGAATAGTAAAAATTTCAATAACACTCACATAACTCAATGAGGTATACTTTTGTACATCCAAAGGTGATGTAGATATCCGGATATTTATGATATCTGAAGGCGATAGTTTTTCGAGCACGTCCATGTGATTGCCCAATAATGCGCCATCAATGGCAATAATTACACCTTTTGAATCCTTGTCACCCTGCTCGTTATCAAATACTATTCTGCCGTCAATCAAATGATATGGTTTAATATCCTGAATAATATCAGGTACATTCCTGTAATTAGCATAATGATTCGGATCATACTTTTTCTTCTGATCAGCAACTGACCGGAATTTTCCGGGTCCATACCTCAAAACATAGATCAGATCAGGTTCACCATATGACAGGATGTCCCTGGTTTTTTGCAGTTTCTTGTCTTCGGTTTCTGTAATGAGTGTCGCTTTTAGTCTGTCGGAAAAATCCTGATCAAAAACGGCAGTCAGGTTTGTTTTCCCGAGAGCGTCAAAGGCATCAACATTAAGATATTTGAAATCGATCAGGTCAGATCCAAAGCCAACTCTGAATTCACCATTTCCATCTGATTGGGTTTCATAGGTGCGGTAATTAGGAATGTGCGTAACCCTGATCTTTGCAAGCTCAGAAACATTTTCTTTTTTATCAACGACTTTTCCGTTAAGTCCGTCGTTGCGCTTATATGGCTTGCGATTGCTATTATCAGCAAGAATATCCTCCCAATTTACAGGCATATTTTGCGTTGTTATCAGGTCAATATCTTCTATCAGATTTGGGTTGTTTGGCAATGCTATACCCTGCTTGCAAGAATGTGCATCAAAAAATGAAGTAAAATTCATGTACCGCGAATTGAAAGAAAGGTTATGCAAAGCCACGGATAAGGTCAGGTTGACATTTGAATAGTCGTCCGGGCATTCAATCATTAGGGTGACGCGCTGACGGCTTTTATAAACAGGCCGATCCGACTTGATGTTAAACTTACCGGATTTTTCACCAATACTCACCAAACGGTTAGCCCAGGGTTTATATTCCTGGTTAAAAACTGTAAGCTGGAGTATGCCTTCAGGAAAATCCTTCACGGAAAGGCTCACTGTTTTGGATTTGAACAGATCAACAACCTGACTCCATACGATTTGATTATTCAACACGGCAACCCAGTAGGTAACAGGTGTAAACTGATCAGAGGCAAGGACCTGAAACCTAACCGAATCAGCTGATTGTTCCAAAAGACTGATAACAAAACCCTTCTTTTCGGCTACAGGAAGCGGGTATTTTTGGTGAATACCTGCCGGTTGTGTTATTCTTAAAAAGCAGGTGTCTTCTGAAGGAACATAATGGAATTTGCATTTGCCGTTAACTTCAGTTTTCAAACTTTGAACTGTATTACCATACCGATCTATAATTTCTCCTGTGATCATGGCAGGCATACCTGTTTTACTTGTGATGTGAACGGACATGATACAATCCAGTCCCTGAACCAGTCTTCCTCCTTCTGCATGAAAATTGACAACCGGTTCAGAAGTGACTGAAGGTATGACAACTGCATAGTCACCAGATAATTTTCTGTTTCGGATGGCAATAGAAAGCATCAGTGATTCCTCGGCCTCGGGCAGTATCCCGCTCACGGAAGCATTGCCATCAGCATCGGTTGTCCCGTTGCCCTTGTATTTGCTTTCAGTGTATGTGCCTATTGAAAATTCAAAATCAGTGTTCGCTAGCGGTTTACCTGTTTGATCAACAATTTTTATAACCGCATTAAGGGTATCGCCCAAATAATAAGCATTTCGGTTGTAGTTTACCTCAGCAACAAATCTTTTCTCATAGTATCTGCTAACGAGAATTTCTTTCCTAAAAGCCTCTTCCGGACAATCATTCTTCATCCATCCTGTATATGCAATCAACCAATATTTTCCAGGTATTGTTGATCTGGGGATAATCAAGCGACCTGTTGACATGTTGTTTAAAAGTGGATACCTACGGTAAATTACTTCCTGACCGCTGCTGTTAATCAGTTTAATAAATAAGTCCTCACTGTTTGCCTGCATAGGGGTCAAACTACGCGAAGATACAATTCCTTTAAACCAGAGCTCCTCACCGGGTCGGTATACAAATCTGTCGGTTAAAAGAAACACCTTCTCTGTTAAAAAATTACTATTATATAACTGCAGTTTTTCTTTGAGTTCATCAATAAAAGTACTGCTGTGATGATCGATACCCATGCCCGAAACCAAACCGATCAAAATGACAGGTAGAAACCTAAATACCAGTATTACTTGGGATTTTGTCATAGTTATGCTGTATTTTTTTCAGAACTAATTCTCATCATTCTTCATTTTTCCACCATGCTCATTTTCTATTAATACTTTCTCCCCGTCACTATCCGATTCCTTTTCCTCTTCAATTTTGATAGATCTGATCTCCTGGTCGGAGAATAGGTTGTTCTTTCTGTTGAACTTGACAATGGCTTTTTCAATTGGCTCCTCCGGTATGATAATATTCTCGTCTCCCCAGAAGGTCAGATCTGTTTCTCCAATCTGGTCAACCAGTACATCTCTCGGCCTTGAAATTTCATCTGCTTTGAAACGGGTGATGTTAGCTGTATCCTTATTGGTAATAACAAACTCGGAAACTGAGGTAAAAACTGAGTTGAATTTATTCATTTCTTTATCCTTTTTTCGTCTTACCCGAATCAGCAACTCGCTGCGCACATTGCTCAAATTCCATTTGTTGTGGTATAACCTGTAAAAAACCTGATAACTTGCACGTAAAGGCTTAACACCAATGCGTCTGGGGGTTTTCTTCACATAAACACCTTCAGTAT
>CAYTNC010000078.1:0-10588 GCA_964438935.1 uncultured Bacteroidales bacterium | reverse complement strand
TCAGGTGAAGCATAGCAAGGGCAAACCGGAAGCCATATCTTTCTTCGAATTTCTTTATTTTTCGCACCCTGACAATGTCGCCATTGGCGATAAAATCGAGATCAGGCTTATCCTTTAACCAGAAATAATTATTTTTAACCACCATCAGCAAATCACCTGATGAAAGTTCCTCTTCCCTGAAAAGAACCAGCTTGCGAATGCCATTGTTATATTGGTTTGCTTTTTTATTGGACCGGCATAAAACCATAACGTCTTCAATGCCATGATGGTCATAAGCTCTTTCAATGGAATCAACCAATTCCTGACCCGAAATAAAACGGACATCCTGATATGATTTATGTAAGAGCGCAGGAATGGAAAGATCATCCCGGGTGATGTGGTTGCGAATGATTGTGGCATTCTGAAGAATACCGGATTGCTGGTTCTGTCGCACGATATCGGTGAGCGTGAATTCACCGGCAACAGGCATGTAAAGCGACATCTCGGTTTTGTCGAGGGCAGGACTCAAAATAATGCCTACCGGCGGCAACTGAGCTGTGTCGCCAACCAAAATCAGCCTACAGTCATTGCCATCATTGACAAAACTGATCAGGTCGGCCAGCAAACGCCCGGAACCGAAGGGAGAAGATTCCGATGCGGAATCGGAAATCATGGAGGCCTCATCCACAATAATGATGAGGCTGCTGAAAAGGTTTTTATTGAGAACAAAATTGCCAAACCCGTCGGTGGCTGATTTCTGCCTGTATATTTTCCGGTGAATGGTAAAAGCGCTTTTCCCCGAATAGCCCGAGAAAACCTTTGCGGCTCTTCCTGTTGGTGCAAGCAACAAAGTTTTTCGGTTTAACGAGTCGAGTGTTTTAACAAGCGCGCTGATCAGAGATGTTTTGCCCGTACCGGCATATCCCTTGACAATAAATATCTTTTCCGAATTTTCATCGAGTACAAAACTAATCAGGTGGTCGATGAGCTTATCCTGTCCGGGAGTTGGGGGATGTCCGAGGTTGTTTCGTATTTGTGTACCAAAATGATCAGCAAGCATGTAATAAAGGATTTTGATTTTACAGGTTAAGCATGTCTGCAAAGTTATTTAATAATAGATTTCAGCTCTAATGGATTTTTAGTTAAATTCGCAGGTGACTCTTATTGGAATAAATTGATTGTCATCGTAATTCAGATGAGCAAAAGGCTAAATAGTTGATTCATGTATGAAATAAACCTTGTTGACAGATCATTTGATCAGGAAGCAGCCGGCCCCTGCAGCATTTCAATTCAGGCAAATCAGAGTGGTCTGACCTATTGTATTACTGATGAAACCGTTAATAATTATGTGCTTTTCAGAAAGCACCGTTTTGAACACGTATATCTTACCAGTGATTTGATTGAAAAAACTGCTGAAGTTCTGGATCAGGAATCCCTGTTTGATCTGCCATTTCGATCCGTCAGGTTTATTGGCTATACCCAGCAATCCACATTGGTGCCGGATGCCTATTTTGAAAGGCGAAAAATGAAGGATTACCTTGCCTTCAATTGTGCAGGAGAAATGGATCCGGAACTGTTTTGCAATCATTTGGAATTCCCCGGAATTTACAATGTTTTTGCCTTACCGGAAGAATTGATTTCCCTGATCGCCAGGTATTTTAAAAAGGTTGAATTCTCGAACCAAACCACACCATTTTTAAGACAAATTACCAGCAGGAAAAATGCGTTGGAACAAGATGCAGTATATGTCGGGCTGAATTCGGGTTTCTTTGACATTGCAGCAACGGGCCAGGGAAAACTGCAATTATACAATTCTTTTCAGTATACCAGTGAGAACGATTTGCTGTACTATGTCATCTTCGTTATCAATCAGATGAAATTTGACCCGTTGCAGGTGCCTTTGTTTCTTTCAGGAGAGCTGAGTTCCAGGCTTACCTATAATGAAATCCTCAGGCAATATGTTCCGGGAACTAAATATGATGATGTTTCCGGTATTCCGCAACTGGCTCCGGGGCTGAAATCACTCACGCCCTGTCGATTTCTGAACCTGCTAAACCTGCAAATGTGCGCATCGTCGGAGGAACACACGGGGGACGAATAATAGCTGTGAGTAAGGGCTTTGACTCACGCCCCACCACCGACTTTGCCAAGGAGGCCCTTTTCAACATCCTTAGTAATCATTTCACTTTGGAAGACCTGCGTGTGCTTGACCTGTTCAGTGGCACCGGCAGCATCAGTTTTGAATTTGCCTCCCGCGGGTGCACCGAAATAGACCTGGTAGACATCAACAGCAGATCGGTTCAGTTTATTGCAAAAGTGGCTGCGGAATTGGGAATGAAGGGGATTCACCCCGTTCGGATGGATGTTTTCCCGTTTATCAACATTTGCAAAAAGAAGTATCACGTTATTTTTGCAGATCCGCCTTATGAATTAAAAAGCATACAGAATATACCCGGAATAGTCTTCTCGCATCAATTACTTGAACCTGGTGGATGGTTCATCCTGGAACATGGCAAGAGTAACAATTTTAAAAATGATCCGCATTTTTTCCAGGAACGGAATTATGGTAGTGTTCATTTTTCGTTTTTCAAACTGAACATGTAAGTCATTCTTATAGCCTTTGCAGTTATATATGCAATTTGTCTTTCCAAATAGTGTACAACATGATTGAAGTAAAAGAGCTGTCCAAGTCTTATGGGAAAAACAAAATCCTTGAAAACATCAGCCTGAAAATTGAAAAAGGTGAAGTTTACGCATTACTGGGAAAAAACGGAGTAGGCAAAACTACACTGATCAACATCATGATCGACCTGATGGCTCCTGATAGTGGGGAAATCCTTATCAATGGCAAGGAGCACAATAAACTGGAAAGACAAGATAAGGAGAAACTGGGAGTTGTTGGTGAGGATCTTGCACTTATTGAAGAATTGAATGGCCTTGAGTTTTTGAATTTTGTCGGAAGGATTTATCAATTACCGAAAAATAAGCTGGAAAAAAGAATTCATGATCTTTTTAAATATTTCTTTGAAGATGAAAATGATCTCCGAAAGAATATTTCGCGATACTCAACCGGGATGAAGAAGAAAATTGCGTTTTGTGCTGCAGTCCTTCATACTCCAGATATTTTGATACTCGACGAGCCATTCTCCGGGTTGGATCCGTTGGTTGCCAATCAAATGGTTGAATTTCTGCATGTTTATAAGAAGAAAGACAGAACGCTTTTTATTTCCTCACATGATCTCAATTATGTGGAAAAAATTGCCACTCATATAGGTGTTCTGCACGAAAGAAAACTGCAATTCAATTCAAGTTTGCAGGATTTTACGGATCAGGGTATGAATTCAATCGATAAAGCATTGCTGAACATATTAAAACCTGGTGAAAATGAACTTTCGAAAATTGACTGGTTATGATTCACTTGCTGATTCTTTATAAGCTTAAGTTTTTCCTACGTCGGTTTAAGAACCCGTGGAACGTAGTAATGGTATTGTTTCTATTCATCACTGCCTGGGCATATGGTGCAACTTATGGCGTTATTTCAAATAAGCTGACTTCAGGTGTAACAGGGATTATTTCTGTGGAGCAATTCAGGTATTATACCTTGTTGGCAGTTGCGGGAATTACTTTGGCAAGGATGGTTTTTCCGAACTACATTCCGATGAAACAGCTATTCCCGGTATACTATCCTGTGTCACGAATTGAGAAGTATTTAGCCTCTCTGGTTATTGATTTCCAGAAACCTTTCTTTTTTTATATACTTGTTTTTATTTTCAGCAGTTACTATTACCTCCAAACTTACGCGTTGCAGTTTTTAATAACCGGCCTTCTGGTTGTTGTCACTTCTCACCTGGTTCGAAGGTTTCTGCAATACCTGACAGATTTTGAAACAAAAAGCAGTTGGTGGTTTGTTCATGGATTGGGCGTCAGTGCAATTGTGCTATTTTTTGTTGCCCTGATCTTCAAAGGTATTGAGTTCCCGTTTTTATTAATCGCTTTGGCGTTGATTTTAGTATGGATCGGGTTTTTCCAGGAAGGTTCCATAATATCCATCAGGCAGGGAGAAATGACAAGCAGAACAAATAAGCTTCACATCATTCCCAAATTGCTTCTCAACAATAAAAAGGTAAGATTGCCATTGGTTATCGGACTGCTTTTCAAATCTTTTATCTTAGTGATAATTTTCCTTGCTGCCAAATTGAAAGGGAAGGACCTGTTTGAGAAGCAATTCGTGTTCTGGATATTTGCCACACCACTCATTTTGTTTACTTATGTGTTTGACAACATGTGGGGGTTCTGGAAGAGCTTGTGGCTCAATCTGGAACTCAGAATCGGACAGCATAAGATACTTGTGGGTTATGGCCTCAGACTCATGCTGATTCCCCTGCTTATCGATTTATTAGTCACTATGTCCTTGCTTTTGTTTTCCAGGAACGATTACCGGTTCATAATAATTTTTTATCTGACAACAACAGTGTACCTGGTAACCATGTCATTTTTCTGGTCGGTTTTAACACCCCGGAAAATCATGTCTTTTTTCCACATGAAAGCCAGTACTTCAGCGTTGAGTATGATTGCTGCAATGGGAGGAGTTTTTGCGCTTACTACCATTAGGTTGAATTATTGGTTTTACATTTTCATACCTTTTTTCATCCTGGCCGGAATTGCGTGTATGTGGGCAGTTACAACCAGTTACCGGGATAAAAAATACCTGATAGCTGACCATATATTAAAAGAGCAGGTGAAATAAAAAAGCCTGAAGTTTCCTTCAGGCTTTTGCTTTAGCGGTGCCGACGGGGCTCGAACCCGCGACCTCCGGCGTGACAGGCCGGCATTCTAACCAAGCTGAACTACAGCACCAGCTTTTTAAAGAGCCACAAAATTAGTTTTATTTTTTATCCCATCCAAATGAAATTGTAAAAAACTTCTCTTCTTTGTGAAAGGCTTGAACTTCAACTGTCTTTGGTTGAGGTGCGGAAATTACGGCCGTATTTTTCTATTCATACCGCAATGCATCAACCGGGTTACGGCTGGCAGCTTTCCAGCTTTGCCAGGTGACTGTTAGTACAGCTATAATAATGGCAATACCGCCTGCCACAACAAATATCCACCAGCTGATTGGAGTTTTGTAGGCATAGCTCTTTAGCCACGACCGGATAATGAAATACGAAACCGGAACGGCAATGGCAAAGGAGATAACAACCCATCGGATATAATACCGGCTGAATAACATCATTATATTCGTTACAGTGGCCCCGTTGGCTTTACGAACGCCGATTTCTTTAATTCGCTGGGCCATCATGAAGGATGATAAACCAAACAGTCCGAGGCACGAAATGAGGATGGCCAGGAAAGAGAAAATGTTAAAAATCTTGCCCTGCCGGGTTTCACTGGCATACAGGCTGTCGTAATCGGCATCCAGAAAATGGTACTCAAAAGGATAATTTCCATTGATCTCTTCATGCAGCTTTTCAATTCTTTTAACGGTTTTTTGAATGTCATCTGAAGAAATACTGCATAGGATGTATTGGCTGTTATTTGGTGAGCATAACATCACCAGTGGTTCCACTTTCGTGGATAAAGGTTTGAAATTGAAGTCCTCGGTAACGCCAATGATGGCAAGTTTCATTCCCCACATTTCCAGGATATTGCCAATTATTGGTTTCAGGGCAATAATATCAGCAAAGGTTTTGTTGATCACTATATGCAGGGTATCGTTGTAGGTATTCTCAGGATAGAATGCTCCTTCGTACATTTTGATGCCGAATGTATTCTGGTAATCACAATCCACCGTGGTGATGGATACCAACGGATCCACTTCAGGCGGTTTGCCCTGCCATTTGTATCCCCCGCCGTTTGAATAAATACCGGTGGGCAGGTGAGAGGCTGAGCAGACATTTTTAATGTCAGGATCAGCCAGCAATTGTGATTTGAATAACTCATATTTGGATCTGAGCTCTCCCCGTATAGGCATGTACAGGATGTTGTCGCGCTGAATGCCGACATCCTTCTTACGCATGAAATCCTGCTGTTTCTTGATGGTGATGGTATTCACAATCAACACAATGGCCAGGCAAAACTGCAAAACAACCAGGGTTTCGCGCAAGAGGGAACGCTTGTGAAGAGATCCGTTCGACTTCAGAATTTTAACTGGTTTGAACGATGAGAGAAACAGTGCGGGGTATCCACCCGACAGAAATCCCGTCAGCAACATAATGCCCAGAAAGCCCGCAATCAATATCCCGTCGCTGTAATGGATGCCAAGCTCCGTTCCCAGTAACATATTATACCATGGCAGAAAAGTCTCTGCCAGAATGAGCGCAATAAAAAACGAAATAACCGACAACAGCATGGTTTCTGAAAGGAATTGTACCACCAGCACCCTTCGGTCGGCTCCAAATGATTTTTTGATGCCAATTTCCTTGTATCTCCTGGCGGCCATGGCTGTGGAAAGATTGGTGAAGTTGATGGCGGCCACAATGATCAGCAGCATGGCAATTATTGAAAAGAGTTTGACATTTTTAATCGGTCCGCCACCCCAAATCCAGTAGAGGTGCATGTTTCGCAAAGGCAGCAGGTAAAAAACAGCTTCTGCATCAGGAAAATGCTGCTTTTTGAATTTTTCGATATTCTGATTGACCGACTCTGCAGTGGTTCCCGGAGTCAGTTGAACAAAGGTGGCAAGCCAGTTATTGCCCATATCGTCAATATTGCGTCCCAACTCTTTATAAAATTCAAAAGGAATCAACAGACCATAGTCCAGCTCGGTATTTTTTGGCGGATCCTGGATGATACCGGTAACGGTAAATGGGTGCGTTGCATCCAGAACCATGATCTCACCGACAGGATCCTTATCCCCAAAATACTTCAGGGCAAATTTTTCGGAAATGACTATGGAATGTGTGTTTTTGAATATCGTTTTAACATCCCCTTTCAACAGGGGAAAGGAGAACATGCTGAAGAAATCCGGATCAACAAAATATACCTGCTCCATGATTCTAGACTCTTTTACCTGGATCAGAGCCTGCTCCTTGCTGTAACGTGTGGCACGGTGAATGTTTGCAATGTTTTCTTTTAATGCTTTAGCCATGCCCGAAGATGTTGCCTGAACATGAAATACTTCCCCGTTGGTGTAAAACTGATCCTGGTTAACCCGATATATGTTATCACCATTTGCGTGAAACCTGTCAAAGCTTACCTGGAACTGAACCCAAAGGAAAATGAGCATGGCGCTGGCCATCCCTATAGAGAGGCCCAGCATGTTCAAAATGGTATATTGTTTATTCCTGTATAAGGTTCTGAATCCCAGTTTTAAGTTGATCGTCTTCATGGATATGTATGGTTTTACTTATGACAATTTATTTCAGGTATTTTAGTTCTTACTATTTTACTGGTTTACGCTGCTTTGCAGAAAATTCTGAAATACTTTATTATTGGTTTTTTTACAATTGCCATGCCGCTTTTGTTAAATATATGAAAATCAAATTGATGAAATGAGATTATCAGATAATTCAGATTACAGGTGTTCAAAATCTGAACGCATCGTGTCCGTTTTGTGAACAATGTTTTACTTTTACAGGATAATACTATCGTTTATATGGAAAAGAAGAAGGGCAGCATCCTGATTGTTGATGACAATGTGCAAATTCTTAATTCACTGCAATTGCTGTTAAAATCTGAATTTGCCGGGATTACCACCTTAAAGAACCCCAATCAGATACCTTCTGTTTTGCAATCGGGTAATTACGACATCGTGCTGCTTGATATGAATTTCCGTTCCGGCTACAACACCGGAAACGAAGGATTGTATTGGCTTACAGAGATTCTTAAGCGGGATCCCCAGGTTGTGGTTATCATGATCACTGCATATGGCGACATTGATCTGGCAGTAAATGCCATTAAGAGAGGGGCCACTGATTTTATTTCCAAACCCTGGGATGCTGAAAAGCTGATTGTTACCCTGAAGAATTCACTGGAGATTAAAGTATCCAGGGTAGAAGTAAAAAAGCTGCAAGGCAGGCAAAGACAATTGAATGAAGATATTGAAAAGCAGTTCAGTTTGTTCCGTGGGGTTTCCAAAAAAATGGAACATGTTTACAGGACTATTGACAAAGTTGCACTTACCAATGCCAATGTACTCATATTGGGTGAAAACGGAACCGGTAAAGAAGTGATAGCTCGGGAAATTCACAAAAGATCTGCACGTGCTGCTGAAATTTTTCTGTCTGTGGATATGGGTTCAATCAGTGAAACACTCTTCGAAAGTGAAATGTTCGGTCATGTGAAAGGCTCATTTACTGATGCAAAAGAAGACCGCACAGGCAGATTTGAAGCTGCTTCCGGAGGAACCTTATTTATGGATGAAATTGGTAATCTATCCATGCCGGCA
Source organism: uncultured Bacteroidales bacterium (assembly GCA_964438935.1). Taxonomy (GTDB): domain Bacteria; phylum Bacteroidota; class Bacteroidia; order Bacteroidales; family UBA10428; genus UBA5072. The sequence goes on along the minus strand of CAYTNC010000078.1, from coordinate 2,223 downwards.
CAAAGCAAATTGCTTGGTGTACTGCAAAATTATGAAATAACCCGGCTCGGTTCAAACAATCCTGTAAAAGTAGACTTCAGGCTTATTTCTGCAACCAATAAGAATCCGGCTGAACTTGTTCATCAGAATCTTTTCAGGGAGGACCTGTTGTTCAGGATCAACACCATACAGATTGAACTTCCTCCTTTGCGTGAAAGAAGAGAGGATATTCCAGGGCTTGCAGATTACTATATGAAACAATTTGCGTTAAAATATGAAAAGCCATCCTTAAAAATGACCGGAGACACCTATGATGCCCTGGCAGATTATCACTGGCCGGGCAATATTCGGGAATTAAAGCACACGATTGAAAAGGCAGTGATATTATGTGATACCGACATACTGAAACCTGGTGACCTGGGTTTAAGATCTTCCAATATAAACCTGTATGTTGCACGTGAGATGAACAGGGAAATTGGCAGTTTGTCGGATATTGAAAGAAATGCAATAATCAGGGCGTTGGAAAAATTTGAGGGTAATGTTACCAAGGCTGCAAAAATGCTTGAAATATCAAGAACCACGTTGTATTCAAAAGCCAGGGACTACGGGATTTCTTTATAATTGTACAACCCAAGATTATATTGCAGTATGATGGTTAAGAAAAGAAAATTGCAGCCATGAAAGATAATCGTTATTTGCTGGTTGTTGTAATCAGGGTTATTCTGATATCTGTCAACAGTTTTGCTTTGATATGGCTGATTACACAAACAAACCGGCCGGCAACAAGCCTCTTTGTTTTTTTATTGCTGGTTTTGCAGGTGATATTGCTTATTCATTTCCACAACCGGATCAACCGCGACCTTGCTAATTTTTTGGTTTTTCTTCAGGAGAATGATACAACCCTTGCTTTCTCGAGGCAAAGGATTGAAAAAAACTTCAGGGGATTAACCTATCATCTTGATCAGATCAATCATAAACTGCAAAAAGCAAGGATTGACAGGGAACGGCAATTTCATTATCTTCAATCAGTTGTCAGGCAGGTTGATGCCGGCATTATTGCTTTTGATCAGGATGGTAAGGTTGAAATTTTTAACCAGGCTGCGCGCGAACTTCTGGGTATTCATGCATTAAACAACACCAGCAGGCTTGTTGAGCTTTGCCCTGAACTGACCGAAATGTTGGTTTCCGGTGGAAAAAAAACATCCTCTCCCGTTAAGATCAGGGTTAACGGGAATGAACGGGTGCTTGCCATCAAATCAGGATCAATTGTTTTTGATAATCGTGTGGTACAACTAATCAGTTTTCAGAACATCCGTCCTGAACTGGAAGCAGGTGAGCTTGAAGCCTGGCGAAAGCTGATCCGTATCCAGCGGCACGAGATCATCAACTCAATAACGCCAATAACCACGCTGACAACCGCCATCAAAAGATGCTTTTCAAAAGGAGATATCCGAAAAAAAATGAATGAAATAACAGAGGAGCATATTGATGACGTATTGAGGAGCGTGGACGTAATTGATGACCGGAGCAGGGGATTGATAGATTTTGTTGAAAGGTTCAGGAACCTGACAGACACTCGTGTGTTGAAAATTGAAATCGTTTCGCTGAAGAAACTTATTGACCAGATCGGGATCCTGTTTTCAGAACAATTTCAGGAACGCAACATTTTATTAAAGACTGAGATGCTGCCTGAAAACCTCAAACTGACAGCCGATGAAAAGCTCATCAAGCAGGTGCTGATCAATCTGGTCAAAAATTCTGTTGAGGCAATCCAACGCCATCATGGTGAAATCATCATCAAGGCCTACAACATACCGCAAAGCTATACTGTTATTCAGGTACATGATAACGGAACCGGAATCGACGAGCATGCTTCAGAATCCATTTTTGTACCCTCTTATACCACAAAAGAAAATGGTTCGGGCATCGGATTAAGCATATCCCGGCAGATTGTTCAGATGCACCACGGAACAATTTCTGCCAGATCATATGAAGGTTACACTGTGTTTGAGATCGTTTTGCCGGTGTTATAGACTAGAGGCTTTTGCCAACAGCCAATCACCTATTTATTATTTACCTGAGTTTTTTCCGCAAACATGAGGCGTTCCGGGAAAGGTTCGAAAAATCCTGTGCTTTCAGTATCCATGGAAAGATTCAACCAGTGTTTTTCAGCCTCCGGTGCTAATATTACCGGCATTCTCTTTTTGATGTTGTGAATTTCTTCCATCATCGGATTAGCTCTGG
>CAYTNC010000077.1:0-10700 GCA_964438935.1 uncultured Bacteroidales bacterium | reverse complement strand
TACAAAAATTTCATCTGCATGCACAATAGTTGAAAGCCGGTGCGCAATCACAATCGAAGTCCGGTTTTCCATAAGCTTATTCAGCGCATCCTGAACCAGTTTCTCCGATTCTGTATCCAATGAAGATGTGGCTTCATCAAGTATCAGAATGGGTGGATTCTTTAAAACAGCCCGGGCAATGCTCAGTCGTTGCCGCTGACCTCCCGAGAGCTTGCTTCCCCTGTCGCCTATTGTAGCCTGATAGCCACCTTCGGTAGCTTCAATGAATTCGTGAGCATGGGCAACACGGGCAGCATTTACCACTTCCTCCATAGTGGTACTATCAACACCAAAAGCTATATTATTGTAAAAAGTGTCGTTAAATAAAATAGGCTCCTGGTTAACAATGCCCATCAGGTGTCTCAGGTCGGCAATCTTCAGGTCCCTGATGTCGTGGCCGTCAACCAGAATTTCACCGCTTTCCACATCATAAAAGCGCGGCAACAGGTCAACCAGTGTAGATTTCCCGGAACCGGAATGACCTACAAGAGCAATGGTTTTGCCTTTTTCAAGCCGAATATTGATGTCGTTCAATACCAAATCGGTTTTATAACGGAACGACACATGGCGGTATTCAACTGCCTGGTGAAATTTCTTAACCGGCCTGGCATCTTCTTTCTCTATTACAGTGGAAGTGGTGTTCAGTATCCTGTTGATTCGCTCCATGGATGCCAGTCCCTTTTGAATGCTGTAATACTCCTGCGAAAACGACTTGGCCGGATTGATGATGGTGTAAAATATGGCAATATAAGCCAGAAATTCTGCTGCTGATAAAAACCCGCTGCCTCCTATTATAAGATGACCTCCGAAAATCATTACAATAACAATAACCGCCGTGCCCAACAATTCACTTAGCGGATGAGCCAGGTACCTGCGCTTGAGCAACCGGTTCATAATCCTCCTGTACTCTTCCGTCTCCTTGTGAAACCGGGCAGCAATCTTTTCTTCAGCATTAAATGCTTTAATGATCCGAAGCCCTGACAGTGATTCCTCAAGCGTACTAAGCAGATCGCCCATTTTGTTCTGTCCGGCCAGCGAACGCTTCTTCAATGTTTTGCCAATACGGCCGATAATTACAGCCACAATGGGGAAAAGCACAAATACAAAGAGGGTCAACTGCCAGCTCATTATAATCATAATGATTACAGCCACCAATATGATCACCGGATTTTTAAGTATCATATCCAGTGAATTCATAATAGATGCTTCAACCTCCTGCACGTCGCCGGTAACGCGCGACATGATATCACCCTTATGCTCTTCGGTAAAAAAACCAATGGGCAGCGACACCGTTTTGTTGAAGATCACATTGCGGATATCCCTGATGACATAATTTCTTAAAAAAACAATATTGTAATTGGCCAGGTAGGTAAATCCCACCTTGAAAAAAACCATGAGTACCAGAAAAATGCCAATGAATATAAGAGCTGTGGTACCACCCTGGGTTTCCGATATCCGGGTAATCAAACTGTATATGTTGTGTATCAGCGCATCCTTGAACTCACTGAAACTGCCCATTGAATCTTTTAAAGGTATGATTCCGTAAACCGGGTCAGCCATTTTAAAGAGAATGTTAAGCAGGGGTATGATGGTCACAATGGAAAATACATTGAAAAAAGCGCTGAGAAAATTGAACAGCAGGTTGAGCCACAGGTATTTCTTATAAGGTGGCACATACTTCAACATGATCCTGAAAAACTCTTTCATGAAATCGCGGTAAAAATTAAACTCCAAATGTAAGAACTATTGCGTGAATACACAATCCGGTTTAAATCAACAGGAAATAACCTTCCATATTCGCAAAAATATTTTGATATTTGACCCATGAGTTTGGTCCGAACCTGCTTTTCAAATTAAATTCTGCCTGGCACAAAAAACCATTGCACATGCAAAAACTTTCAACCCGTATTCAAAATCTGACTGTTTTAGGTGGCTTTATCGCGTTTTCTCTGCTGATGCGGTTTTTTTCCTTTTTCCCAACGCTGATCAGCCATGATGAAGGCACTTATTTTGTCATTGCACGTGAAATGTTCCTGGGAAAAATTTACTTTGTTGATTTGGTGGACACCAAACCCATTGGATTGTATTTGCTGATTGGCATGCTCTTTAAATATGTTGCCTCATCCATTTTTCTTGTCCGGATGCTGGCTGCAATTGTAATTGGTTGTACCTCATTTGTAATTTACAAAATAAGCCTGCACGACCAGGGAAAAATGAAGCCGGCCCTTGCTGCAGGAGCCATCTTCATATTTCTCCTTTCTGTTTTCACCCAGTTTGGCGTATTCTTAAATCAGGAATTGTTTTATACCCTCTTCACGGTGCTTGCTTTTTATGTATATCTCCGGTGGCGAAAAGCCGCAGGATTTCTGCTGTTGGGATTGCTCCTGGGTACCGGATTCATTTTTAAATATGTAGTGTTGTTTGACCTGGCAGCCTGGTTGTTGTTTTACTTCATCACCGCGTTGATGAAAAAAGAACAGAAAGAAATCCGGACTGCATTCGGCAATTGCGTGGTTTCATGCCTGGGTTTCCTGGTCCCCTTTGCCCTTGTGGTACTTTATTATTACCAAATCGGACATTTAAAGGAATTGTGGTTTTACACCTTTGGCGTAACCAGCCGGGTTCCCGTGGATCGTACACTTTGGCAGACCCTTGTTTATATTGGCGATTTTCACTTTAGGTTTTTGCCGGTGCTGTTTTTCTTTTATTATGCGCTGTTCCGGAAACCCGGCGGATCTGTCACATATAGCATTCCCAAAGGATTGATCATCACCTGGTGCCTGGTGGTGCTGGTGGCTGTGCTTGCACCCGGTAAGCCATTCGGGCATTACTTCATCCAGCTGATGGTGCCGGTAAGCATTGTAGCCGGCCGGTTTTTCATACCGGAGTTGAAGAAGCCGCTCTGGATTAACAAAGTAATTTCCCATCCGGTGGGTACCATCATACTGGCTGTTCTGATTACCTTTCAGGTTTTCATGCAGAAGTATGATTACTTTAGCAAGCCCGATGTTCCCAAAGAGGTGGCAGCATATCTGCGGCCCATGCTGCAACCCGAAGACAGAATTTATACGGGCAATTACCAGCAGGTCCTTTATTACCTGCTGAACAAAGATTGTCCGGTTAAATATGTGCACCGTACCCTAATGTGCAACAAGGAGCACCGCAGTGCACTGCAGATTGATCTTGAGAAAGAAATGGAAATGCTGATGAAAAAGGATTTCAGGTTTGTTCTCATGAAGGGTCCTTACTGCTACGAACCCATGAATGCCTACATTCGCAAGCACTACCAATTGATCAAAGAATTCCCCGGGGGTGTGGAAGTGTATGAGCAGGTTGGAAGGTAGGCTTTAGGCTTAGAAACTTCGGAGTTCGCTGTTCGGTGTTCCGTGTTCGGTGTTGGACCCTCTTCATGAACTGAAAACAGCTGCGATCTGCGAGCTTACGCCCTTACAGGGCTTATATTCAATATGTTGACTTTACACAGGGCTTCGCCCTGTGCTGTTTGCTGTTGCCCCTTCAGGGCATAAACTTATGCGGCTTTTGAGCCCTGAAAGGGCATTATAGCATTAGCCCAGGGTGAAACCCTGGGTATTAGGTAAGCTCTCAAACATAAGCCCTGTAAGGGCGTAAGCAATTTATCAGATCGTTAAGTTGACGGCTATAGTATTCAACTACGCCGAGTAAAATGAATTTTTACACAGCCTCTGAAAACCGGGGCTAGTGAAATCTTCCATTCTTGGCTCTTGGTTCTTGGATCTTGGATCTTGGATCTTGTTTCTAACACCTATTCCTCACTTCTCAAACCAATCCCGGTATAATTAAAAGGTGTAATGGCTTTCAGCTCGTTCTTAACTGAATCAGCCACGTTTAACCCATCAATGAAAGCATGTATTGCTTCTTTGTTCAGGGATTTATTGGTTCGGGTCAGATCTTTCAAAGCTTCATATGGTTTTGGATAGCCTTCTCTGCGCAGGATGGTCTGCAGGGCCTCGGATATGACCATCCAATTGCCTTCGAGATCGTCATCAAGAGCCTGTTGGTTGAGTATGACTTTATCGAGTCCGCGCAGCAACGCTTTATAAGCTATTGCGGTATGCGCCATGGGCACACCGATGTTGCGCAGTACTGTGGAATCCGTTAAATCGCGCTGAAGTCGTGAAACCGGAAGCTTTGCCGAAAGATGCTCGAACACCGCATTGGCCATACCCAGATTGCCTTCGGAATTTTCAAAGTCGATTGGGTTTACCTTATGCGGCATTACCGATGAGCCCACTTCACCTTCCTTGATCTTCTGCTTGAAATATTCCATGGAGATGTAGGTCCAGAAATCCCTGTTCAGATCAATCAATATGGTGTTAATTCGTTTCATGCAGTCGAACATGGCCCCCATGTTGTCGTAATGTTCAATCTGTGTGGTAACCTGCAGCCTGCTGAGTCCCAAAATATCATTCACAAAGTGATTCGCAAATTCAATCCAGTCAATTTCCGGATAGGCCGCTTCATGGGCGTTAAAATTGCCTGTGGCACCTCCGAATTTGGCAGATACCGGAATATGGATCAGTTGATCGAGCTGATTCTTCAACCGTTCAATAAAAACCATTATTTCTTTTCCCAGACGGGTAGGCGAAGCCGGCTGACCATGTGTGCGGGCAAGCATAGGAATATCCTTCCATTCTTCTGCAAGTTGTGACAAACGTTTTATTATCTTGTTGAGAAGCGGCAGGTATACATCATGCAGGGCCAGTTTCAGGGTGAGCGGAATGGCAGTGTTGTTGATGTCCTGAGAGGTAAGTCCGAAATGGATAAATTCCTTGTATTTTTCCAATTTCAACTCATCAAATCGTGCTTTCAGAAAATATTCCACAGCCTTGACGTCGTGGTTGGTAATTTTTTCGTTTTCTTTAATTTTAATTGCATCTGCCACAGAAAAAATACGGTAAATTCCGCGCAGCAATTCAACGTCCGATTTTCTGAAATCTGCCAGTTGAGGAAGTTGCCGCTCACAAAGAGCAATGAAGTATTCAACCTCAACCTGTACCCTGTATTTGATTAGTGCAAATTCCGAAAAATACTGATCCAAATCAACGGTCAGATTACGGTACCGCCCGTCAATAGGGGATATTGCAGTAAGAGTTGTCAGTTCCATAGCATGTATTTAGAAATGCGAATTTATGAAAAAAGAGTGATGATTTCAGGGACCCCTCCGGTTATGTTTTGCTTAAAAGATGCTATTTTTGTCTGTCATAATAACTTTCCGAATACAATTAGCTAAATGAAACTACAAATAAAAGGTATTATCAGCAGGTTGATGATTTTGGTACCGGCGTTGCTTATGCTTTCTGCCGGCAAATTGGATACATCCCTGAATCAAAAAGCAACAGGAAAAGACAACACGTTGGTGTATGTTTTTGCCATCCGCGATGAGATCGGCAAACCCTCAATGCGGGTTATGCGTGAGGCATTTGCTGAAGCCTTTGCCCTCAAGGCCGATTACATCATATTGCATCTGAACACCTATGGAGGTATGGTTAACGTTGCCGATTCCATGCGCACACGCATTCTCAACAGCCCGATACCCGTGCTGGCCTTTATTGACAACCAGGCCATTTCTGCAGGAGCCCTGATATCCATAGCCTGCGACAGCATTTACATGCGCCCCGGAGGAAATATCGGTGCTGCAACAGTGGTTGACCAGACAGGCTCGGTTGTACCCGACAAATACCAGTCGTTCATGCGTTCCACCATGAGGGCAACTGCCGAATCACACGGCAAAGACACCATTGTAACGGGCAACGACACCCTCATCAGGTGGCACCGCGATCCACGTATTGCGGAAGCCATGGTTGATCCGCGAATTGTTGCCGAAGGCATTGACGATTCCACCAAGGTTCTTACGCTTACTGCAGAGGAAGCTATCGCAAACCATTATTGCGAGGGCCTGGCTAAAAATATTGATGAAGTGCTTGCCCTGGCAGGAATAAAAAATTATGAACTGGTAACCTATAAACCATCAGGAGTGGACAGACTCATTGGATTCTTGCTCAGTTCGGTGGTTCAGGGCATCCTCATCATGCTCATGATTGGCGGTATTTACTATGAACTGCAGTCGCCCGGTATCGGTTTTCCACTGGTTATTGCCTTAACTGCGGCCATGTTGTACTTTGCACCCTTGTACCTGGAAGGACTTGCTGAACACTGGGAGATCCTGTTGTTTGTTGCAGGTTTGGCCCTGGTAATATTGGAAATCTTTGTCATTCCCGGTTTCGGAGTGGCCGGAATTTCGGGTATAGCATTGATTGTGATTGGCCTTACACTGAGTCTGGTTGACAATGTTTCGTTCAGGTTTGAAGGAACACAGGCAATGGGTCAGTTAGCAAAAGCCCTGTTTACTGTTGTAATATCAGTTTTTCTCTCGTTCACCCTGGCCATACTGGGTACAAAACGTTTTGCCTTTTCCAAAGCCATGTCGGGTTTGGCCCTGGATAGCGTTCAGGATCATCAGCAGGGTTATGTAAGCATTGACATGAGGCAGAAAGAAATGATCGGAAAAACCGGTACTGCCAAAACCATATTAAGGCCATCAGGCCGGATAGAAATTGATGGCGAGATTTTTGATGCAAAAGCCGAAATCAGTTATATAAACAAAGGAGAAAAAATTCGGGTGATCCGGGATGAAACCGGTCAATTATACGTGGTAAAAGCATGAGGTCAAAAAAGAAAAAATCAACCAGCAGCCGCAGGCTGATCCGCTACATTTTTATTGTTATTGCCGTAATTCTTGTAGTTGCCGGTATCAAAGTGGCCTCTTTTTACAACCAGGTGTTTGGTCCCAATGTGCAAACTCCCGAAAAAAAGGAATTTTACCTTTACATTCCCACCGGTTCCACCTATGAGGATGTAGTTGCCCTGCTCAATTCAGAAAACATGATCAAAAACAGGCAGACCTTCGACTGGGCGGCCAAAAAGAAAAAATATCCCGCAAATGTCAATCCCGGCAGGTATTTGGTCAAATACAACATGTCGAACAATGAGCTGCTCAACATGTTGCGGTCGGGCCTGCAGGAACCGGTTGATGTAGTTATCAATGTGGCACGCACGCCGGAAGATCTGGCTGAAAAGATCTCGGTACAGATTGAACCAAAAAAAGAAGACATGCTGGCTTTGCTCAGCGATGAAGACTACCTGAAACAATATGGCTTCAACAGGGAAACCGTTATTGGCATGTTCATTCCAAACACTTATGAATTCTGGTGGAATACAAGTGCCGATGATTTCATTAAAAGAATGAACAAGGAGTACAAAAAATTCTGGAACCACGAAAGAACCGGAAGGGCAAAAGAAGCCAGTTTCACACCCAACCAGGTGATTACACTGGCCTCAATCATAATCAACGAAACCAATAAGGCAGATGAATACCGGAGAATTGCCGGGGTTTATATCAACCGCCTCGACAAAGGTATGCGGTTGCAGGCCGATCCTACAGTGAAATACGCACTGGGTGATTTCGAAAGGAAGCGGATTCTTACACATGACACCTTTGTTGATTCACCCTACAATACCTATTTGCATGACGGGCTGCCACCGGGGCCCATTTCCTTACCCACTGTGAAGGCCATTGATGCCGTGCTTCAATATGAAAAGCATGATTACCTGTATTTTTGCGCCAAAGAAGATTTTTCGGGCTATCATAATTTTGCACGCACACTCGATCAACATAACAAAAATGCTCGTTTATATCAAAAGGCGCTCAATCGGCGTAAAATTTTAAAATAGTTCTCCTTTTAATAGTCCCGGAAATAAAATATAGTGTATATTCAGGGTGCCTAAATCACATTGAATCAATTACCCCATGGACAAGATCAAATTTGGAACCGACGGTTGGAGAGCCATTATTGCAAAGGATTACACCATTGAAAACGTGGCCAAGCTCACCCTGGCTGCGGCATTGTGGTTAACCCGGAAGTTTAAAAACCCGGTTGCAGTTGTTGGTTACGATTGCCGGTTTGGAGGGGAAATGTTCATGGAGGCAACCGCCAAGATTTTGGCATCAAAAGGAATTCGGGTTTTCGTGTCGGAAAAGTTTGTAACCACTCCCATGGTGTCTTTGGGAATTGTGAAACTAAAGGCAAATTGCGGCATCATCATCACGGCAAGTCATAATTCCTCCGAATATAACGGTTATAAACTGCGGGGTGAGCATGGCGGTCCCATGTTCGACAAGGATCTGAAAGATGTTGAAAACCTGATCAGCAACGAAGTTGAGATTGATTTGGAATTGCTCAACTGGAATTACCTGATTGAACAGGGCCTGATCAACTATATTGACCTGGAAAGCATTTATCTCAAAGAAATCAGAGATACAATTGATATTCAAAAAATAATCGATTCGGGGCTCAAATTTGCCTTTGACGCCATGTTCGGAAGCAGTCAAAACTTCATGCGCAAACTGATGCCCGAAATACAGGCGCTGCATTGCGAGGTAAACCCTTCATTTCTTGGCGTCAGGCCTGAGCCTGCACGTAAAAACCTGCATGAGCTGATTGAATTGGTTTGGAATAAAAAAGATATCGACTGCAGTTTTGCCGTTGACGGTGACGGCGACCGCATTGCAGTGATTGATAAGGAAGCAGGGTATTATGATGCCAACCACTTGCTGTTGATGATGATTCATTACCTGGCAGGCTATAAACAGCTTACCGGCAAGGTGGTGGTCAGTTTTTCCACAACCGGTAAGATTGAAAAACTATGCCGGCATTACGGACTGGAAATGGTCCGTACCCACATTGGTTTCACAGACGCATCCAAAATAATGACTGAGGAAGAGGTGCTCGTTGCCGGGGAAGAATCAGGAGGAATCTCTGCTGGTGGCGCACTTCCTGAACGCGACGGCATCAGGGCCGGCCTGTTAATCTGGCAATGGCTCGCCGAATCCGGAAAATCCTTCAGCCAGCTTTACAGTGAAGTTATCAGCATTACCGGGCCCTTCGCTTTTGAAAGGGCTAACATTGAACTGAACAGGAATGCCCGTAACAAGATACTTGAAAAATGCAGCAACGGTACCTTCAGTCATTTCGGACGATTTGTGGTAGAAAGGTTCGAAGTGTTCGACGGCTTCAAATTCTTTTTTTCCGATAACGAATGGCTGATGATCCGCTCCTCAGGAACCGAGCCCATCATCAGATTATATGCAGAAGCAGAAACCGAAGAAATAGCCCAGGAAATAATATTCTCTGGCATGAAAGCGGTAATGGAATGAGGCAATATGAATTCGCGGGGAGGTGTCAGCTCCCTGCCATAGTTAATGCTTTTTCTATTGCCAGCTGAAGTTTCGCGGGATTTTTTCCGCCTGCATTGGCAAAGAAGGGTTGTCCGCCCCCACCGCCTTCGAACTCCCGGGCAGCGGTTTTGACAATTTCACCGGCATGAAGTTTCTTTTCCTGAACCAGCTTGTCAGATAATGCAACTGCCAGAAATGGTTTGTCATTTACAACCGTCCCGATTACCAGAAACAGGTTATCTATTTCGCCTTTGAGCTGAAAGGCAATATCCTTGATGATGGCCATGTCATTTACAGGTTCTTCAGCCAGGGCTGATATCACTGTAATATCACCCGAAACAGTTGCCTGTTGTTTCAGGCGTTCCTTAAATATACGGGCCGATTCTCTGGAGAAAATATCTACCTGCTTCTGGAGGGTTGCTTTTTCTTCCATAAGTCCCCCTATGGCCTTCACCATATCTTGCGGATGATTCAGCAATTGTTCAACGGCTCCCAGCTTGTCTTCAAGATCGCGGTACCAGGCATCAGCCTTGTCGCCGGTAACTGCCTCAATGCGCCTGATTCCGGAGGCTATTGAACTTTCCGATAGGATCTTGAACAAACCAATACGACTTGTATTATCCACATGGGTACCGCCGCATAATTCCACCGAATCGCCAAACTGTACAACCCGTACATGATCGCCATATTTTTCACCGAAAAGTGCCATGGCACCCATCTTTTTGGCTTCATCCATAGGAATCTCAGTTAACACGTTGCTGTTGATGCTGTTTCTGATCCGGCGGTTGACCCGTAACTCAACTTCCCTGATTTCTTCGGCAGTCATTTTCTGAAAATGCGAAAAATCAAATCTTAGGTATTCCGGATTAACCAGGGAACCTTTCTGCTCAACATGGCCTCCCAACACTTCACGCAATGCCTGATGCAACAAATGTGTAGCTGTATGATTGCGGGCAGTGGCTTCACGGACACCGTCCGTTACCACCGCTTCAAAAACGGCAGATGTATCACCGGGCAGCTTATTTGTAACATGAATTACAAGTCCATGTTCCTTAATTGTATTCAAAATGGAGATTTTCTCGTCACCATCATCAATAAAACCCACATCACCTACCTGTCCACCGCTTTCGGCATAAAAGGGGGTCTGGTTCAACACCAGGTGATACAGCTTTTTATCCTTCATGGTGACTTTGCGGTAACGGTTTATTTTTACTTCCGCCTTCAGGTGTTCATAACCCAGGAATTCTGTCTGTTCATTGCCCGGCCGCACCACAACCCAGTCAGCCGATTCCACCTGGGCAGCTGATTTCGACCTGTTTCGCTGCTCCTTCATTTCCCTGTCGAATTCACCCTTGTTTACGGTAAAACCGTTCTCCTTCAGGAT
>CAYTNC010000076.1:1573-10908 GCA_964438935.1 uncultured Bacteroidales bacterium | reverse complement strand
CAATGTAAGAATTATCAATGTCATACCTTAAAAAACTACATTGTTGTAATCCTTCCTTTTTCCTAAATTCGTACATCAGCACATTAAAATCTGAATTTATGTACAACAAACTAATCAACAACATCAAACCATTGGGATTTACCTGGGAAACACAGGATCCTTTTTTGTTTTGTGTGCATCACCTTGATCATTATCCGTCCGGAAATGACCAGATGGGTCCTGCAGCTTCGTTGGCAGGCAGAAACCTGGGACAGGATTTCACTACCAAAGATGGTTGGCGGATGTACCATGGCGAATCGATACCCGGCTTTCCCATGCATCCCCACAGGGGATTTGAAACGGTTACCGTTGTGCTGAATGGTTTTGTGGACCACTCCGACTCGCACGGAGCAGCCGGTAGGTACGGGAACGGCGATGTGCAATGGATGACTGCGGGTGCCGGTTTGCAGCATGCCGAGATGTTTCCGCTGATCAGCAGCGACAAACCCAATCCGCTTGAACTTTTTCAGATCTGGCTCAACCTGCCGAGGGTAAAGAAGTTTGCCGAACCGCATTATAAGATGTTGTGGGCAGAGGATATTCCGGTTGTGACTACCAAAGACAGCAACGGAAAAACTACCAGCATCACCGTTATTGCCGGAAAAATAGGGGAAGCAGATGCCCCTCCTCCTGCACCGGATTCGTGGGCTGCAGATGAGCTGAATGAAACCGGGATCTGGCTGATTCAAATGGAAGCCGGCGCCACATACACCCTGCCTGCTGCCTCACCCGAAACCAACCGGGCATTGTATTTTTATCGCGGTGCTGTAATAAAAATTGCAGGAATTACGATCCACAACTACCACTCGGTTGACCTGCTGGCCGACCAGCCTGTGATTCTCGAGAATGGCAACCAGGATGCCTTTATGCTGTTGCTCCAGGGCCGCCCGATTGGTGAACCGGTTGTGCAGCACGGCCCCTTTGTAATGAATACCGCAGATGAAATTCACCAGGCATTTGCTGATTACCGGAAAACCCAGTTTGGCGGCTGGCCCTGGGAACGATACGACAATGTTCATTCCCGTGAAAAGGGAAGATTTGCCCGCTATTCCAACGGCGCGGTTGAGACCCCATGATTCTGAGAGGTGTTACTAAAACAAGGACAATGGGTGTTTGAATGCAGGTTATCTGGTGTTATCAATCTCAATATTGTATTTGCCCAATAGGCCTGGAAGCCCGGGAACAGAGAATTTCGCTTTCTTGATCCGGTTCAATTCAGGGTCAATGGAATAATTGAAGGCAGTGCGAAAATCTGCTTTTTCCAACAGGGAATTTTCAAATGTTGCCCTTGTAAGGTCGCATTCATCAAATAGCGATTCGGTGAGGTCACATGCTGTAAAATCAACTTCGTGCAATTGGGTCTTGAAAAAAGTGGTCTTTTTAATCTTTGTTTTGTAAAACGAGGAATGGTTGAGTATGCAATTTTCAAAACTGAATGATAGTCCGAATTCATTGCAGGTATCGAAATTCAGTCCCAGCATTTTGCAATTTCTGAATTGAATATCACGGAATACGGTATCAACCACCTTGGTCAGGCTCAGATTGCAATCAGAAAATTCGCAATCGGTAAACTTGAAATCAGACAGATTGCCGTTTGAAAAATCGCAGTTGAGAAACCGGCAGTTTTCAAATTCGCCTTTGGTGAAATTCTTGTTGCTTATACCCGCTTTTTCAAATGTTTTGTCGGCAGTGTACTTGTTTTCCATAATTCTAAAATGTTTTTCACTATTGTCCGGTTTAAATTTATATCGTCCCATACGGGACTTATCTTTAAATGTTAATCCTTTATCTACCAATATGATGTCCCTACGGGACGGTTCCGTTAGAGCCTGTCCCTCTTTTGCGGGAAACCAAATATGGGTAGAAAAGAAAAGCCACCTCTTAACTCTCAAAGTCTCGTAGGGACGCAATAGATATTGGCCTTCATATAATCCGGGAAATTCTATCCGGACAACAATGATTGTTTTTGTCAATTTTCCACATCATAAAATATCTTATAATACTTCTTCCCGTTTTCATCCACCCCTTTTTCAATCAGTTCGCGGTTGCCGTGGATGTAAATGTGAAAGTTCCGGTCGAGTTTCAGCACACTTTTGAATATGCGGGCCTGTTTTTTAACGGCCTGCGGAGAAATTTCAAAGCTGTCCGGCAATTCGATGTTGTTTTCCGATTTGTAAGACGATTCAAAATTCCGGAAGGAATTGATCACCTCAGGTTGGCGGAAAACATTCTGTTCAAATTCATCTTTACTGAAGTTCTCGTTCTTCTTGAAATATTCAACCGAACGGTTCAGTAGGTCAATCTGATCGGTTCGGCCGACTTCAAAATCCTGTGTCAGTTTTTTGGTGACAAAGTTTTTGGCAATAGTCAGAAATTCTTTGGTGCTGTGGTATTCATCACTGATGGGTTTCAGTTGCAGAAAGGAGTCTTTCCAATACTGGGCTTCGGTCAATTTATTCGACTTGTCCACAATGCACACCCTGTAACCGGTATCACGATTTGTGTTAAAAACCAGGCATCCTTTGTCGAGTTTTTCGATATTGATACCATTTTCACCCTGAATGGAGAAATTGTTGCTTTGATTGTTCACCTTTAAGAACGACCCCCTGTTTTCGGATTTGAAAATTCCCAGGGCATCAACGGTTTCATCACCCATTGTTATACTATCCAGATATGCAACAAAGAGGTCTCCTGGTTTGATTTGCGGATGTGTGGAAGTTTCAAAAAGATGCCGGGCTATATTGATTGAGTTTTCATGAAAGACATCCGGGTTGTCAAAAATCATTGAAGCATAATTGTACAGCGGGTTCATGGAGCAATCTCCATTGGAGAATGTAAAAGAATAAAACTCGGGGCTTGAAAAAGGCGGCAGGAAAAACTTCAGCAGCAGTTCGCGGGTGTTTGTTTCATCAATGTCCAGGAGTGATTTGGATAACTGAAGCTCCTCGCCGTTGGTTTTGTTTCCCACACTGTGAACGGAACATCTTTCGATACGGGTTTGTGTAAAATCAATCATATTTTGCCATTTCTAGATTGCATAAAGGTAAGGTTTGTTCCTTTTTATGCAAAATGGAAGGGGTGAAGTTGGGAATGTAATTTAGGAGTGTTGGAGCGTAGTCGGGAGACTACGCTCAGCGGGACTATAGCCGTCAACTTAAGGATAAGCATTGACATCAATATCATAGCAGCTAACGCTGAGCATAGCGATATCCCCCGCTGGCGGGGGTCAGGGGGTGGACTTGCATGAATTCATTTTGTTTTTTGTGTTTATTATGTACACCAGAATATTGTTCATATTAAACTACTATTGTCCGGCAAAAATTTATATCGTCCCATACGGGACTTAACTTTAAATGTTAATCCTTTACCTACCAATATGACGTCCCTACGGGACGGTTCCGTTAGGAACCAAATATGGGTAGAAAAGAAAAGCCACCCCTCAACTCTTAAAGTCCCGTAGGGACGCAATAAATATTGGCCTATATAAAATTTTAAAAATTTTACCCGGACAACAATGATATTAAACACTAATATCATGCGATAATCCTCCCCCAGCCCTCCCGATAACTCGGGACAGGCTCTCCAAAGGGGGATAACACATTTTCAAAACTTATCTAAAATTAAGCAAGCGAGCGCTTAGTTCTACAGAAAAATTTCTTAAGTTGACGGCTATGGCCGGGGAGACCACGCCCAGCGAGAGAAATTTATATTTCCACACCCATTACCAGCACATCGTCAATCTGGATTTCATTTCCCTGCCACTGGTCGAATGCGGATTCCAGCGCTGCATGCTGAAGATTCATGGGGAGATTGCTTACCCGGGTTATGATTTCCCGAAAAGGTTTCTTCTTGAGTTTTTCACCTCGTTCACCTCCAAACTGCGAGTAGAAACCATCGGAAAAGATGTAGAACCTGTCGCCTTTATGCAGCTGAATTTTGTGTTCTGCAAAGGGTTTTTCTTTCTGGTAAATGCCTGCAGGTTGGCGGTCGGCTTTATATTCAAAGAATTCCATGCCGTTGGATCCCTGAATAGGATCATTTGTATTAGGCGGACGGAATAGCCAGAGCGGACTATAGGCCCCTGCATAATTCAATTCATTGTTTTTCTTATTGAGTATGCACAAGGCAATGTCCATTCCTTCTCTTTGTTCACCTGCCTGGCCGCTTTGTTTCATGGCGGATTTAATTTGTGTCCGCAGCATTTCAAGAAATTGGGCTGCTCCCTTGATTTCTGATTTTTGCATCAATTCATTCAGGATGGCAATTCCCATCATACTCATAAATGCCCCTGGAACGCCATGTCCGGTGCAGTCGGCGGCTACAATGAAAATTCGTTGATCAACCTGCTTGATCATGTAAAAGTCGCCGCTGACAATGTCGCGGGGTTTGAACAGGATAAAATGTTTTGGCAACAGTTCAGTAATGTGTGCTTCTGAAGGCATCACGGCCGATTGAATGTATCTTGCATAGGTAATGCTGTCGGTGATTTTCAAATGGCTTTTCTCAATCTGTTCCTTCTGAATGGTGATTTCGTGATTGGCTTCGGCGAGCCGGTTGGCCTGCATCTGGATCTCTTCCCGCTGCTGTTGTATTTCGGCATTCTTGCTTGTGAGCAATTTGTTGTCCCTTATTCGCGAAAGCAATGCAACAAAAACAGCACCCAGGAACAATAACAGCAATATAACTCCGACGATGAGCACTTTGTTTTTCATTAATTCCAGTGCTTTTTCCTTATTCAGGATTTCAATTTCCTGTTGCTTTTTTTCTGCCTGATACTTAGCCTCCATCTCGTTAATGGAGTTCTGGTTTTCGGTAGTATAGATACTGTCGCTGTATGCTTTATGCAATCTGAAGTGTTCCAGAGCCCGTTTATAGTTACCTGTTGCCACATCCACTTCAGTCAAGTGTTTATAAGCCTCCATCGTAATTTCCACCATGCCAATTCTCCGGGATATTTCCACAGCATCGTTAAAATACCTGTATGCACCGGCAAAATCCTTATTATGAAAACAGATGAGTCCAAGCCCTATTTTTGCAATGCAAATTCTTTGTTCATCATTCAATTCCTGTGCGAGTTCCAATGCTTTCCTATAATAAAAACCGGAACTGTCGAGCGCCATGCTTTTAACAGCAAGATTTCCCGTATCGCTTTGATTAACCGCAAAATAACATTCTCCCAGGTTTGCATATGTTATACCTGTGCCATAGGTGTCATCATTGGATTGCTGCATGGCAAGTGCTTTCATACAATAATCAATTGCGACTGGATAATTTTTCTCTATAAACCTGATGGTGCTGATGTTGTTATACAGCGCGCTTAAAATCATTTCATCGCCAAGCTGAACCGATAAATCCGCAGATCTCTGAAAGTATTCCATTGCTTTCGTGTAATCCTTGTTGTCTTTGTACATGACGGCAATATTATTGCAACATTGTGCAATGGATTTTTTATCATCGAGTTTTTCAGCAATGTCCAAGGCCATGGTAAATGACCTGACAGCGTTGTCATAATCACTCATGTTAATATAAATACTCCCCATGTTATTATATACCCTGAAAATGGCCATCTGATCATTAATTTCAACGGCTTTTTTCAGTGAAATATTGAAATATTCAATGGCAGCCGGATAATCAGGTTTGTAAATACTGATAATACCCATGACGTTGTTGCACTTGATAATTCCCTGTGCATAATCTTTCTCTTTTGCCAATTCAAGGCATTGTTGGCAGTATTTTTCGGCCTCCGCCGGTGCATTCCGGCTTAACATGAATGCCAGGTCCTTCAGTGCAATAATTTTCAGCGTATCTACTCTGGTGGTATTGATTATATTCAGCAGGCTGTCTGCAGCATGGTTCTGGGCCGATATCCTTGTAGTTACAGATAAAATGATAAGGGAAAATAAAAGAAGTTTTTTCATAGTTGCCGCGTTCATGGTTCAGTGTACGCATACATTGAAGAATTGGTTGCGGCAAGTGGGGTGTTCATCCCGCATGAAATGCAGTAATTATTTGTCGGGTAAATGCACCCTTACCGATTTTTGCCAGACTACCATTTGCCGGGCATGATCGCGCAACTCCTCAGCCATTTCGAGATTGCCATCATCTTCCAGCAGTTTTGCGTAAAAACGAAGAGTTGACGGGGCATATACATCCTGTGCCCGGAGCAGGAATACCGGCTCACTGTCAGGAATTTTTCCGGCTTTGTCAACAATCCGCTGATTGTAATCTTCACGGGTGAATTTCATAAAATGCGCTTTTTACAAAATTACTTAATTATTTCTCTACGCTGGTTTGCATGTTATACAAAAAGAAAGCCCACTCGTCAGCGGTTTCCTCAACAGGAAATTTCAGATAAATCATCTCATTGTTATTCAACCTCCAATACAAACCGCAGTGCAATCTCTGCATCCACCGGTGTGCCATTTTCCTGGGCCGGTTGCCAGTTTCCGCTTGAAGCAATGACCCGGATGTATTCATTGGCGATTACTGAGGGAACCTTGTCTTCTGCCTGAATCTGGCTCAATGAACCATTTACACCCACTGTAACGTGAATGGTTATTCTGTGTTTGCCGGGAAACGAGATAAAAAGGGATTTGTTGACCCGGCTATTCACCCAGTCCTTAAAAGTGCTTAATGATCCGCCGGGAGGAACAGGTTTTATATAATTGTAAGGCGTGGTTTCTCTGGCATCTGAGATATCCTTTGATTCAACTGTTGTTACAGCTCCTGTAACATCCGCTTTTTTCTGCGTGCCATACCCCACAACCACCACCTCATCCAAAGCTACCAGGTCTTCTGTCAGGGTTATTTCTTTTCCGGAGGCTTCCTGCGGATCCACCTCCAGCGAATTATAACCTACGTAACTCAGCGCCAGAACAGCATTGTCGCCGGCAGGCTGCAGGTTGAAATAGCCGTTCATATCCGTCACCGTTCCCTGGTTACTTCCTTTGATCATTACATTTACTCCGGGTAAAGGCTGGCCCTGAATATCAACAACCTTCCCGCTAATGGTTCCGGAAGGAGATACAGACGAAATGCCTCTTATTCTGATGGTTTCATCTTTTTTGCTTTTTGCTGTTGCCGGAGCTGCGGTTGCAACTTCACGTGATACAGCAGTGGGAGCAGGCATTGTTGCCTCTTCAGGAGTTCTACCTGCTTCATTTTTCAATTCAATGGCGTCCTGTTCCTCCCTGATCACGAAATTATCCTGCATAGGGATATCTTCAATGACAACTTCTGCCTGGGCAACTTTTTCAGGCTCTTTTGATTTCTTTTCCGGGTAGGTTTTTGCCGGTTCTTTTGTTGCAGAAGCTTCTGTTTGCGGAACTTCTATTGGTAAGGTTGCAGTTTCTTTTGGCTTTGCAGATTGTTCGGTTTTTTGAGTGATCAGGATATCCGAAGGCTTTTTCACAACCAACAGCAGGATGCTGCCGATGCCGATAAGCAACACCATTGCAGCAGCCACGCGGTAAAACCAGGTCAGGTTTCTCGTCTTTTTATTTTCTACCCGGTTGTCCAGCCTGGTCATCAGCTTTTCCATATCGGCTTCCAGCTCTTCACCGGTGAGCCGGTTCAGTCCTTCAAATGCTTCCTCGTCAAAAACATCCTGCATCATATCCCGCTCCAGGTCATGACGCTCCCGGTTTGAAAGGAGTCCTTTCAAATACCTGGTGATCCGGTCAACTATGTTTTCAATCCTGGACATTTTTCACCAATGGTTTGGATTCAATACAAATTTTCAAATTTCTCTTGCCGTTCTGAATGGCACTTTTCACCTTGTTTTCATCAAGGGCCAGTTCAGTGGCAATTTCCTTATAGCAGCGCTGGTGATAATAGAACATTTCCACACACCGGCGTTGCTCTTCCTTCAATTGTTCCATGCAGGCTTTCAAACGCTCCTGCAAATCGGGATCTTCGTTGTCTTCAATAGGGTGCAAAACTGCGGTAGATTCCATAAATATTTCCCCTGAAAATTGATCATGCCGGTTTCTTTCGGCATGGTCTTTTCTGAGTTTCATCAGGCAGTGATTCCGGGTTACACCATAGAGCCAGCTTTTGAAGTTGCGGATTTCAAAGCGCGGGATATCGGTAACCAGGGTTTCAAAAATCTGCATTACCGCATCCTGGCTGTCGTCGCGGTTTTTCAGGTATTTCATGCACACCCCGTAAACCAGGTACATATACCTTTTATAAAGCACCCCCAGCACTTCCAGGTCCGATTCTTTCCGGTACAGGTCTACCAGTTCCGGGTCGGAGAGGAGGGTATGGTTATGTGGGGTGGTGGTCAAAAATATGTGTATTATAACCCTGCCTGGCGCTCACCTCACCCCCTGCCCCTCTCCTGAAGGAGCGGGGAGGAGAGGAGGGTGCGCTGAGGCATTTTGAATATTAATAAATACCAACTAAAACTACAAATAAATTTCTAAAACAAACACATAATTGATTTCCAGATTCCCCCTCCTTTCGTGCTTAAATAGTTGTACAAGTTTATGCCCTGCTAGGGCAAAAGATCACAGCGCAGGGTGCAAACCCTGCGATAACAATATTTCGAGTGTTTCGTGAGTCCTGAAAGCCTGCCCGCCGGTAGGCAGGGGTGCAATAAGCCGAACAATAAATCCGGCCCTGAAAGGGCCAAATAGAATAGCGCAGGGTGCAAACCCTGCGATAATAACATCTCGCGTGTCATGAGAGCCCTGAAGGGGCGAAACAATTCAATCCCAGACATATCGTTCATCGAATTCGATATTGTATTCTTTTAAAAATTCCCTGTATTCATCCTGAAATGTTTTCTTTTTATGATGTTCTGGTTGATTAATAATATAGTTCTTGATTATGTCCACTTGATTTGGGCTAACAGAGAAGGTTCCATACCCATCTTGCCAATGAAAATTGGCAAAACCGAATCCTTTGTTTTTAATCCAGATTGAGGACCCGGTTTTAATTTCCTTCACGAGGTTCATGACAGCAATTTTCTTTGAAAGAATGCCAAGAATATGAATGTGATCAAGATGGCTATTAATTTCAATCGGTGTGCATTCAAGGTTGCTGCAAATACCCCCAATATATCTGTGCAATTCTGATTGAATTGATGGGATTAGCGACCTCTCTCTGTGTTTTGTGCTGAAAATAATATGCACGTACATTTTGGATAATGATTGAGACATGGTGCTTTTTATTACGCCCTTTCAGGGCTATGGGTCAAACATAATCATCTTGCATTTATCGCAGGGTTTTCACCCTGTCGCAGGGTTTTCACCCTGTCGCAGGGTTTTCACCCTGTCGCAGGGTTTTCACCC
>CAYTNC010000076.1:0-1473 GCA_964438935.1 uncultured Bacteroidales bacterium | reverse complement strand
TGCGCTGTTCTATTACGCCCTTTCAGGGCTAGAATTATTGTTCGATTCCTAATTAGATAGATTTACAATTAGATAGCTTATACTCAACGCAAAAATCTCATTGGCCACCTAAAATTATTAAAATCTTTTATGGAATTACATATCGTCATGCACCTTATTCACAAAACATGTTTCATTTAAAACCCAATTCCATGAAAAAAACAATTCTTATTATTTGTATGACACTGCTGATGGTGTCTGGTGCATATGCACGGGTTGTCACCGGCACGGTTGCCGATGAAAGCAACAATCCCCTTCCGGGTGTTACGGTATTAATAAAAGGAACTCAAACCGGTACTATTACAGATATCAACGGGGCCTTTTCCGTTAGCGTTCCGGAATCAGGCGCCACCCTGGTTTTTAGTTATATCGGTTACAAATCACAGGAGGTGAAAATTTCGTCATCCAATACACTCACCGTGATGATGGAGCCGGAATTAGTAACCCTGGATGAATGTGTGGTTGTTGGCTACGCGCAGGAATCCAGGATGTCAGTGACCAGTGCAGTAACATCTGCTCATTATGAATCTTCCCCCCGAAGACAGAAATCAATGGCTTATTGTCAACCTGCCCCTGATTTTAACACCGAAGGCTATTCCGCCATTCACGAAAACGGCTTTAAGAGCCCGTTGCGCGAACCCTTGTCCACCTTTTCAATTGATGTGGATGCCGCATCATACAGCAATGTAAGACGTTTTATCAATGAGGGTCAGAAGCCCATACCCGATGCCGTTCGCATTGAAGAAATGATCAATTACTTTGATTACGATTACCCCCAACCCAAAGGTGAGCATCCGTTCTCAATCATTTATGAATTGGGAACCTGTCCCTGGAACAAGGATAACAGGCTGCTGCACATTGGTTTGCAGGGTGAGAAAATGTCAACAGCAGAAGTTCCGCCGTCCAACCTGGTTTTCCTGATCGATGTTTCGGGTTCCATGGAAGCGCCCAACAAGCTGCCCTTGCTGATCAAGGCCATGAAATTACTGGTAAGTCAGTTAAGACCGCAGGACAAGGTAGCCATGGTGGTTTATGCAGGCAGTTCGGGACTTGTACTGCCCTCTACCCCCGGTAACCAGAAGGAGAAAATCAATGCTGCACTGGAACGTCTCCAGGCAGGAGGTTCCACAGCCGGATCAGCCGGATTGAAGCTGGCCTATGAAGTAGCAGAAGAAAATTTCATGAAAGACGGCAACAACCGCATCATCCTGGCAACCGACGGTGATTTCAACGTGGGTCCATCGAGCAATGCCGAAATGGAACGGATGATTGAAACTTACCGGAACAAGGGCATCTTTATATCGGTAACCGGATTTGGCATGGGCAATTACAAGGATGACAAAATGGAAATCATTGCCGACAAAGGCAATGGCAATTATAATTACATCGACAACCTGATGGAGGCCAAAAAGGTATTTGTGAACGAATTCAGCA
>CAYTNC010000075.1:0-11034 GCA_964438935.1 uncultured Bacteroidales bacterium | reverse complement strand
AAAAAGAAGCATGAAAGAATTGCAGTTGCGCTGATCTCGGAAAAAAAGCAAACCGGGTTCCTGAGCAAAGCCTTCCTTTGGATTCGGAGTAATTTTTTCATACCTGATCCGCGAGTGGGCTGGGTCAATCCCTCAGTAAGAAACCTGAGCAGGTACCTCAAAGACAACCCGGTGGATGTGGTAATTACAACCGGACCTCCGCAAAGCATGCACCTCATTGGGTTGAAGCTGAAAAATAAACTGGGTGTGAAATGGATTGCTGATTTCCGGGATCCCTGGACCAATGTTGATTTTTATAGGGAACTGTTACTGACTGCATATGCTGACCGGAAGCACCGGAGGCTTGAAAAAACGGTTCTTGAGCATGCCGACCGGGTGATCAGTGTTAGTCCCGGCATGACCGAAGAATTTGTTGCCCTGGGTGTTAAAAACGCAACCACCATTACCAATGGTTTTGACACACCCGCATCAATATCCGGAATACCCGTTACCAATAAATTCACCCTGGTTCACCTGGGTTCCATGCCCAAATCAAGAAATCCGGAGAACCTGTGGCAGGTATTAAGCGACCTGTCCCGAAACAATGAAAGGTTTGCCGCCTCTTTGGAAATAAAATTAATAGGAAAAGTGGACCAATCTGTTTCCGAATCACTGGAAAAATTGCAGTTAATGCGATATGTAATGCGGGAACCTTTTGTACCTCATGAACAGACCTTTTCCATACTATCTGAATCCGCCGTTCTGCTGCTTTGCATCAACAATACGCCCAATGCGAAAGGCATACTAACCAACAAGTTTTTTGAATACCTTTCGGCCAAAAGGCCCATTGTTGCCATCGGACCCCGCGATGGTGATGCAGCAGCTATACTGGGTGAAACACGGGCAGGAAAGATCTTCAGCTATGAAGATACAGCAACGCTTAAAAACCACCTGGTGGAATTATTTGATCTATATTCGCAGGGAAAACCGGAG
The DNA here is from genome assembly GCA_964438935.1 of uncultured Bacteroidales bacterium. Taxonomy (GTDB): domain Bacteria; phylum Bacteroidota; class Bacteroidia; order Bacteroidales; family UBA10428; genus UBA5072. The sequence goes on along the minus strand of CAYTNC010000075.1, from coordinate 10,062 downwards.
GTGAGTGGTTCAGGTATTGAGAAGTATTCCAGGAAAAACCTGACGCACCAATTGAGTGAATTGTTAAACCAACTTGTAAGTTGAAAAAAATAGTAACTGTAATAGGTGCCCGCCCCCAGTTTGTAAAAGCAGCTGCCGTAAGCCGGGCCATTCAGAAATCCGGAGGGCTACGCGAAATCATTGTTCATACCGGCCAGCATTTCGATGAAAACATGTCTTCGGTTTTTTTCAGGGAGATGGAAATTCCCGAACCCGATTATAACCTGCAAATCAACAGCTTGTCGCATGGCGCCATGACCGGTCGCATGCTCGAAAAGATTGAGGATGTGCTGTTGCAGGAGAAACCCGATTTCCTGATGGTTTATGGCGACACCAATTCAACTATTGCCGGAGCGCTGGCAGCAAAAAAACTGGATATCAAGGTAATTCATGTAGAAGCCGGATTGCGTTCGTTCAATATGAAGATGCCGGAAGAAATCAACCGGATACTAACAGACAGGATCTCGGACCTGCTTTTCTGTCCCACTGACAATGCAGTTCAAAACCTGAATAATGAAGGATTCGGCAATTTCAACTGCCAGATTCACCAGGTGGGCGATGTGATGTATGATGCAGCATTGTTTTATTCTGAAAAATCAGCAATTCGTTCCGACATAATAACCCGCCTGGAGTTAAAGCGGGGCGATTTCGTACTGTGCACGGTTCACAGGCAGGAGAATACCGACAACCTGGTAAACCTGAAGCAGATTGTGGCTGCATTGAATGAAATCAATAAACAGAAAAAAGTTATCCTCCCCTTGCACCCAAGAACCAGGAAGATTCTGAAACAAAACAATATCAATCCCGGCTTTATTCCCATTGATCCGGTTGGTTATTTTGATATGCTGGAACTGCTTAAAAATTGCAATCTTGTAATGACCGATAGCGGAGGCTTGCAGAAAGAAGCTTATTTTTTTAGCAAGTATTGCATAACGCTGCGCAAAGAAACTGAATGGATCGAACTGGTAAACAACCATTTCAATATGCTTGCAGGGCCAGATGAAGAAGCCATCAGAACCTGTTTCATGGCTTTCAAGGACAAAGAAATTCCCCGGACGAACAGTCTGTATGGCAATGGCAATGCCAGTATTAAAATCATCAACTCCATAGTCAATTATCAGTTATGAAGATATTAATGGTGCTTGACCGTGAGTTCCCTCCCGATATTCGTGTGGAAAATGAGATAGCTGCCTTGCATCAGGCCGGTCATGAAATACATTTGGCCTGTTTTACCAGAAAGAACAAACCTGCTTTTGAAAAAACAGAACAGGTCATTATTCACAGGAAACCCATTTCCAAATTCATATATAAATCCAGTGTCGCCATTCTGACACTTCCATTCTACAATCATTTTTGGAGGAAATATTTAGTAGAAATCCTCAGGTCTCAGGCTTTTGATGCCATTCATATTCATGACCTCCCTTTAGCAGGTTTAGGTAGTAAAATGAAGAAGGAATTCGGTTTGATTTTAACAGCTGACCTGCATGAAAACTGGCCTGCTTTTGTTGAAATTTCAACACACACCAATACCCTATTGGGTAAGCTGTTTTCTCCGGTCTTCATTTGGCGCAGGTATGAAAAGAAAGTGCTTAAAAAAGCGGACAACATTATTGTGGTGGTGGAAGAAGCCCGGGAACGGCTGGCAAACCTGGGGATTTCAGCCGGTAAAGTAAAAGTTGTTTCAAATACCATCAATCTTTCGGATTTACTTATAAAGAGTCATGGAAAAGGAGAAAAAAGCATCCTGTACTATGCGGGAGGCATTAACTATCACAGGGGACTTCAAAATATAATCAGGGCCATGCACCTGTCATCCAACAAACAGTTGAAATTCTGGATACTGGGAGAGGGAAGCTATAAAAGTGAATTAATGGCGTTGACACAACAGTTGTCGCTGAAATCACAGATTGTCTTTTGCGGTTATCAGCCTTTTCAGGTTGTCATGGAGAAACTGGCCGAAGCAGATTTTGCTGTAATTCCGCATATTAAAAACGCCCACACTGATTCCACCATTCCCCATAAGCTTTTCCAATACATGTATGCCCAAAAGCCGGTTATAGCAAGTGATTGCTTACCCATTAAAAGAATTCTCGAAGAAACCAAATCAGGAATTGTTTACAGGCACAATGATGTAGAACAACTTGCGGAGATTTTTAACCGACTGGGTGATTTGGATACGGCCAGTATGGGTGAAAACGGCAAAAGGCATGTCCTTAATAAGTATAATTGGGAAAATGACAGCAAGGTACTCAGGAGTATTTACATTGCATAATTTGGAGTGAATCTCCTACATGCCAATTAAAAATCCATATTTACCTTTTTCATGTTTCGTTTCCAATTCATTGGATTCCGCCATTTTATCCACGCTTCCCGGAGCCTTGTGATCTCTATCTTTTCGTAAAATCCGAAAGGATACAAAAGGAAGGGGAATGATATGACAAGGGAAACCTTTACAATCAATCTGATAACAAGATTGAGATCATTCAGCACAAAAGTCAACAAACACAATACTGCACCGATGATAACGATCAGCAGGATATTCTTTATTTCGTAAGGAATCGGATATTTCTTTTGCGCAAAAAAATACACCAGGATGAAAAATAAAATCTGTGTTAACAGAAATGACATTGCAGAACCATAATATGAAAACTTCGGAATGGAAATATAGTTCAACCCTACATTAAGCAGTGTGGTTGAAATGGTAATTATGCTGATAATGCCCGTTTCCTTGGCAATCTGTAAACCGGTAGATGCCGTGTCTTTGAGCATTCCAAAGAACAACGCAAAAGACAAAATGGGAATGATTGACCAGGCTATGTCATAAATATCGTTTTGAGCAAATAAACGCACTATTTCAAAACTGAAAGCACTTAATCCGATCACACAAATCATCACAATGAAGGCAAAATACGTCATGTATTTTGAATAGAAGCGCTTGCTTCCCGGGTCATGCATCAACTGGAATAATAAAGGAGATACGGCCATCTGAACCGAGGCAATGACAAATATTTTCAATGAATTAGCCATACGATAAGCAAAAACATATATCCCAACTTCTTCGCGGGTTGCCAGATAATTCAGTATGTATTTATCCATAATTGAAATTAAAATCCCAGATGTAGAGGCCAGTATCAAAGGGAAGCTAAATCGCAGCATTTCTTTGATCAACCTGAAATCAAGCTTAAATTCAATATTGGCAAAAAGGTATTTTGCGGTGAGCAGAAAAAACAACAATGAACCGTATATCTGAGCTTTATAAATTCCTTCAATGCCAATGCCCATGTACACAACAAAAACAATTGTTAACAGAAGGGTTAACAACAACTTAAAGATATTGGTAATGGTAAATAGCACCGGCTTTTGCTGAATTTTCATAAGTGTTTGCAGCAAGGCAATCCAAATCTGCATCACCGATGATCCCATCATGAGTGTAAGTGCCAGATTGAAACGTTCAGAGCCAAACAAGAGCTGGGAAATATTTTTTGAAAATGACGAAAAAACAAGGAGTGATAACCCTGTAAACATCATCAGAAAGGCAAATACACTATAAAACATCGATTTTTGCTTTCCCGCATATTCTTTTTCATAATACCAGCGGGTTAATGCCTGACTCAATGACAATCCAAGCAATGATACCAGTAACTGGGCAGTAATATCAATGATGCCAACAACAGCAAAATCAGATACGGACAGAAATTTTTCATTGGTATATATAGGAATTAATACCAGGCCAACTAACTTAACGGACATATTGCCGAAACCATAAACCAGGGATCCCTTTGCTACTGTTTTTACGTTCTTAAGCATTTCTTTATGATCAGTAGTCCTTATATCCGTTATTCAAATTAATCAAAGTATCTTCTGAAAAACAACTCAAGATTCACTATCTGCCATAACAATTTTGAATGGTCAGTCATTTCATGCTGGTGGCCTGAGATGATTTTTTCAATACCTCCTTTTTTATAAATTCCCCTTGATTTAGCCTTCTGATCGGTTAACAGTTTCATCAATTCCTGTTTCAAATCGTTTTTAAACCAACTGTTGTGATTAATATAAGTGGGCCTGTTCCACTTGTCGACCATAGATAATACGGGTTTCAATCTTGTTTTCTTAAGGGTGTTAACGATCTTGTTTTCAAGAATTCTCAAGTCATAGCAAATATCCGGACTGTCTATTCGCAAATTGTAACGTTCACGCCTGATGCGGGCAAGATCAGGAAAACTTCGGGTAAAAACTTTCCGATAGGCATATTGATTAAATCTGAGGCGCAATGGCAGCCTGTAGGCAAAATCCATCAATTCATTATCGTAACTGGGCATACGTGTTTCCAGGAACAAATTATTCATCAGGTTACCGCACAATGTGCCCCTGCGACCGTGCTCATTCATTAATAAGTTGATGTATGTATGTAGCGGGTATTTGTATTCACTGATATATTTTTCAGGCACTTCTTTATACCCATCTTTTATCTGTTTGTAAAAATCATTGTCAAACAATTCTTTTAACAGATTTTCATCAACCAGATTGAAAATGTTAATTACATTATCTTTTGCTTCTGTATTGAAGGAATCAAGGCCCATTAAGTACTGAAGCTTTCTCCTCCACAAATTCCCTCCAAAAATGGCATCAGCCATCTGGGAACTGATGGTTACCTCTTTTTTCCGAAAATACTCCAGCAAAGCTCCGAATCCCTGAACCGGACCGTTAATGATCCCCATGTAGTCAGAATAGTACGCAAACAATCCGGCGTGCTTCCAGATATTCTCAGGGATTACTTCAATAGGATGGTGGTCTAAATGCAACTGTTCTGCAACCTGCTTTGAAAATCGCTGATCATCGCATTCAGGCGGACCAAAAGTAAAAGAGGTCAGATTTTTTATTCCGAAATAATTTGCATAGGCAGCAACGTATCTTGAATCAAGTCCCCCACTCAGAGATATTAACAACTCATCGGCATTTTTTGTCATCACCCTTTTCATTGCCAATTGCATCCGATGGTCTAATTCATCAATATACTTTTCTTCGACACTTGATTTTACTTTTTCTTTTGTGTATGCTTTTTCATCATAAGGATAATCCCAGTACCTTTTAATCTGAATCTCACCTTGGTGGAACACCAGGAAAGATGCCTCAGGTAATTGACTGATTCCTGCAAATAGCGTTCGATGCCCGAACAGGTGCGTAAAATGGAACAAATGCGATATCGCATTATAATCAATAGTTTTTGTCCGATTATCCTCTAAAATGGCCTTTACCTCTGCTGCAAACAAAAGCCTTCCCCCGTTCAGGGCATAATATAATGGGCGTGTTCCAAACCGGTCAGAAATTAAAATCAGTTTCTTATCAAAGAAATCATAACAGGCTGCACTAAAATGTCCATTTACTTTTGACAAAGCATCCAGTCCATCATGAATCAGTATGTGAAGCAGCAATTCCGAATCAGATTTTATATCACCTGCCTCCATCTTGTCATAACTGAATATCTCCCCGATCATGATCAGTCCGTACCGCTTATCAGCAGAAAAAACAGGCTGCGGGAAAGTATTCACATAGTTTAAATGAATACGACCTAAATGAACACCCTCGTTTTCATACTTTTCAACAGTGTAATCATAATGATTGAGTGATGCAACCATTTTTGAAAACAGAGTTGATTCCGATTTGTCCGAAATAATTCCTGCTAATCCGGGCATAAAATCGATTCTTTAGCAATTACCCTACTTAAATTTCTGAGCGTTTTCAGGCAAATAAACAGGTAATTATTCCCATCTCTGGTGAATGCCGAAAAGCCCATTTTCTTAATATTGGTCACGATTTGTCTGGTGTGTTTGCGTTTGTATTTCTTAAATGCATGATGGTGAAATTCAATGAATATTTGTTTCACGTAATTGAAGCATATATCTTTTCAAGCTTCGTGACCTGTTTATGCAAATTAAACTCATTTTCAATCCTTGTCCTGCAATTCTGACTGAGTGTATGCAGATCAAATCTTCTTTTAATCAATTTTCTTATTGCTTCTGATAAACTATCTACATCGTTCTCTGTTGCAAGAAAACCGGTAGTCCCATCCAGAACTATTTCCGGTATGTCCGAATGATGTGTTGCCACTACAGGCATTCCGGATGCCATGGCATCAATTATGGCCATTGGAGTACCTTCTTTATCATTATCCTTTGCCGTTTTGCTGGCTTGGATGTAAATGTCACACTTACTGGCTAAATCAAGAAAATATGGATACGGTTTGTACCCGTGCAGAACTACTTTTTTCTCCAGGTTTAACTTCTGTATAATTGATATTATCTGGTTTTTCAAAGGACCATCTCCAATGATTTCCAGCGTAAAATCCATCTCTTTTTCCACACTTTTCAATGCCGCTAATGCAATGTCAATACCTTTCTTTTCGACAAAGCTTGAGGCAATCAGAAATCTGATCGGGCGGTCTTCTTCGAAACTACGCTGCTTAAAACCAATCCGATCAATGTCAACTCCCAAATGATTCACAATCAGCTTTTCTTCAGGGCATCCCAGATCCATTAAAGCTTGTTTCATATAAGGTCCTAATACAATACCCCTGGAAAAGGCATTAAAAAGCTTTTTGTATTTTCGTGCATTTTCTGGTTCTTTGGGATATTTAAATACATCTCCACCATAAAAACTGCATACCAGAGGCACGCTGAGGGTTTTTGACAGACCAATTGATTTGTAAGCATGGTAGCCAAAATGGGCATGCAATACCTGGCAATTGTATTTCCCAATTGTTCCTTTGAAATAAGGAAAGTATCCCAATCCTTTGAAAGCGGTAAAATTATAAAGCCTGCACAAGGCATTACGATCCTGTATGGCAAACAGGGATTCCACAGGAAAGTTTCTTTCGTTAGTCTTCTTTCTGCAAAACACCAAAGGCTTATATGACGCATGGCTGCTGATCAAATTATGCAGCCATACTTCAGTAAGCGGTAGATATTTGGAAATGTAATGTGCTACATATTTTTCCATGCAGGCTAAATGTAATGCTTTTTATAATATTCCACCGTACGGGTCATGCCCTCAATAAATGCAATTTTCGGTGACCAGCCGGTTAAATTGGAAATTCTTTCAATATTGCTGATGTAATCACCTGTTTCGATCTTCTTTTCAATTTCAGGCCATTTAACAAATCTGTAGTGCAGTTGTGGAATTATACCCTGAAGCACTTCAATTGCATCGAAAATGGAAATTCCGTAACCGCTTCCCACGTTGAATATACCTCCGTAAAGCGATGAATTATCAATGCATGCAGCCATTAATTCAACCAGATCGTCAATATAAATATAGTCCCGCTTCTGCACCCCCTGTCCAAATATTTCTATTTCAGATCCCTGTAAAGAATTATGAATGAACCAATTTAAAATACCGTATTTTTTCTCCCCAAACATCTGATAAGGACCATAGGGATTGGATATTCTCAGGATGATTGTACGGATCTTATATATCTTATAATAAAGTAGGTAGTATTGTTCCGCAGTTAATTTGTGAATTGCATAAATTGACTCGGGGTTTAACGGATGCTGTTCATCAACAGGGGTATACTCAGGTTTTCCATAAACCAGCCTGCTTGAAGGAAAAACAACAATGGCATTTGGATTATACATCCTGCAGGTTTCAAGGATATTCAAATGTCCAATTAAATTTACTTTAACGTCGTTATACGGATCATGTATGCTGTTGGCCGCACCCGACAAGCCTGCCAATGAATATATCACCGAATAGTTGCAGATAATCCTCAATTCCTCCAGATTGGCGATATCTCCGTAAATAAGATCCTTTCTATTGACCTCGTTTGCAAAAGGATCCTTTGGATCCAACGGTACATTGGTTAAAATATGAACAATGCAATCATCCTTCTTTAAATACCGGTATAAGTTTTTCCCAATGAATCCAAGGCCCCCGATAATCAATATAGCTCTTTTATGTTTCATTTCAAAGCTTTTTCATAATGGCGCAATAATTCCATGTCCATTTGTCTTTTGACTCCTGATTTTTATCCAGTCGCTCCAGGAAAAGGCAGATCCATTTCAATGGCAATAAGAATGGAGATAAGAGCAAGTAGATCACTTTTGACTTTCCGAATAAGTAAATGGATAAGAAACTGTACCATGAAACCCAAAACCCGGATACAGCATTTAATTCAATAACTTCCAGCCTCGCATCTTTAGCGAAATAATGCATTTCGTATTTTGTATATCGGTAGAAATCTCGCGGAGCTTCATGTATGGGATACAGAAACGGCCATGATACAATCAGTTTCCCATTAGGTTTCAATATGCGGTTGATTTCACGAAATACCCGCGAAGGATTCTCAATGTGTTCGATAACTTGTGTCATCAATACGGTATCAAACGAATCAGGTTCGAAAGGCAGATCATCTGCAAGGCCTATTATGTCTACGTGATTGCTCCCATGCGGGCTTTCAGCATGGTCAAGTCCGATGTGTTCAGTTACAATTTTACTTGTATACTGCTTGAAAGGTTTGATACCACAACCTATATCCAAAAGCTTTCCGCAGGCATGCTTTTGAATTGCTTCTATAACCAGAAACTTATGGTATTTTTCTGTGAGTGATGAATGAAAAGGCCAAAAAACTCCCATCTGAACAACAATAAGTCGAATTTAAGAATATTTATCTTGTCAAAATTAAAAAACTAATGAGAACGAAATAGCAATACGTTGAAATTGTTAATCCACAGCTTTATGATAATTACGGTTATGCGCTGTGTCAGATTTTATATATCTTCGTTCACAAAATCAATTACTGCCCTATGAAAACTCTTCAAAAAAACCTCTGGCATTACATTCTCCCCATCATAATTTTCTTTTTCATTTCCCTGTTGTATTTTGTGCCCGATGTTCTTGAAGGAAAGAAACTTTCGCAACATGACATTGTTCAGTTCAAGGGAATGTCAAAAGAAGTGGTTGATCATCGTGAAAAATACGGAGAGGAACCACTCTGGACCAACAGCATGTTTGGCGGAATGCCCGCATACCTGGTTTCAACCCAGTATAAATCAAATGTGCTGCGACAAATTCACCGAGTCTTTACACTTTCCAACTTCCGTCCGGTATGCTTTGTTTTCTTGTACCTGGTTGGCGCTTACCTGGCCTTTCTGCTCTTCGGCGTGAACCCATGGCTGAGCATGGCAGGGGCCATTGCTTATGCTTTCTCATCTTACTTTTTAATCATCATTGAGGCAGGACACGTTTCCAAAGTTTTTGCTCTTGGATACATGCCCCCGGTTATTGCAGGGGTATATGCTGCTTTCCGAGGAAAGGTCTTGCTCGGAAGCCTGACTACCGGACTTTTTCTTGGTCTGCAGATCCTGGTCAACCACGTGCAGATCACCTACTATACCCTGCTCATCATCCTGATCCTGGGTGTTTTTGAACTGGTAAATACTGTAAAAACTAAAGAATATAAAAAATTTCTGAAACCTGTTGCCTGGCTGGTACTTTTTGTCGGACTTGCCATCGGAGCCAATTTTAGTAATCTCTATACAACCTATGAATACGGCAAATACTCAATCCGCGGAAAATCAGAGCTTTCGGTAAATGCGGAAAACAAAACCACAGGGCTCGATAAGGACTATGCAACCCAGTGGAGCTATGGTATCGGAGAAACCTTCAGTTTGCTCATACCCAACATCAACGGAGGCAGCACAACTGGTGAATTAAAAGCCGGTTCCAATACCTATGATCTCATCAAAAGCCGCTATGGTAATTCCGAAGCCAAAAACTTCTGCGCCAGCGTTCCGCTTTACTGGGGTAAGCAACCCGGTACCAGCGGTCCGGTTTATATTGGTGCGGTAATTGTATTCCTGTTTATAATGGGCATGTTCCTGGTCAAAGGGCGTGTGAAATGGTGGCTATTTGCAGTCACTGTTTTTTCCATAATGCTGTCGTGGGGCCACAATTTCAACGCGCTCACCAACCTCATGTTCGACTTTTTCCCGGGATACAACAAATTCAGGAGTGTCTCCATGACACTCA
>CAYTNC010000074.1:0-11101 GCA_964438935.1 uncultured Bacteroidales bacterium | reverse complement strand
GGTAAAAACCTGAGAAAACGGTTGGCAATTTTTCGTCCGTTGTACCACGCCAGCATAACAATTGAGAGCATACCGCCAACAAGAATAGGAAACCAGCCGCCATGTGAAAACTTATACATATTGGCATACAGGAATGAGCCTTCAACCGTAAGATAGGTGAGCAGGAACAAGGTGATCAGCAAAGGATTAATACGTTTCATCGACAGGTAGAACAGCAGTAGAAAGGTGTCGATCATCATGGTGATGTTGATAGACAGGCCGTAAGCGGCCTCCATGTTGGCTGATTCCCGGAAGGTAAACACCACAATCATGCAACTGACATACAAAAACCAGTTGATGCTGGCTATGTACATTTGCCCTTTTTGCAGGGTGGGGTATTTGATTCTGATTTTGGGCCAGAAATTAAGTGATATGGCCTCACTGATGAGCGTATAGGATGCGCTGAGAAGGGCCTGGCTGGCAATAATCGCAGCAGCAGTGGCCATAAAAATGCCAAAGGGTAAAAACCACACCGGCATGATGGCGTAAAAGGGATTTGTTGTTTCGGTCATTTCATGACCATGATTCAGCAACCAGGCACCTTGTCCCAGGTAGTTCAGAATCAGCATGATTTTAACATAGATCCAGGATATCTTGATGTTTTTAATGCCGCAATGTCCCAAATCGGCGTACAATGCCTCAGCTCCTGTGGTGCAAAGGAATATGGCTCCCAACAGGAAAATGGCGCCGGGATATTTCGACAACAGGTGAATGGCATAGTACGGATTGAAAGCTTTCAGTACCATGATTTCTTCCTGAATCATGAGTGTTCCCAACACGCCAAGCATCAGGAACCAGGCAAACATAATCGGGCCAAAAAAGCGGCCGATGTATTCAGTGCCAAATTGTTGAATGGTGAAAAGCAGCGTCAGAATAATGACTACAATGGGAATAACCTGAATGTTTGGGTTGATCATCCTCAAGCCTTCAATGGATGATACCACAGTAATTGCAGGTGTGATGATGCCGTCAGCCAGCAACAGACTCCCACCGGCTATTGCCAGTACATAAATCCACCGTTTGCTTTTCCGCAACAGGGCAAACAGGGAAAAAATGCCGCCTTCACCCTTGTTATCGGCTCTCAGCGTAATCAGTACATATTTTACAGTGGTCTGGATGGTAAGTGTCCAGATTACACAGGAAAGAATTCCCAGTATGTAATCGGGCTCAACCGGGAAACTGCCACGGGTTACTGCCTTCATTACATACAAGGGCGACGTTCCGATGTCGCCGAATACAATGCCCATGGTAACAATAACTCCGGAGAGGCTAAACCCAATACCATGACTTTTTCCGGTTCCCGACATGATTGCGGTAATTTTGCAGATAAAATGATTCTAAAAGTAGCAAAAATGCAATACCAAAAATAGCTTCGGCAGAAAAAAACCTTTCATTCTTAAATTCTTATGCCTACCGGCTAAGATTAACAATAACCATAATGTCGTTACCCGGATTCAATATCCCCGGGCTTCAGAGGTTGTGTGAAAATTCAAAAATTTAACGAAGTCGGGAGACCATAGCCGTTAACCTAAGTAATTCTCCTGGCTAATCATTTTTGCTTTTAGTTCCGAAGGAACGTAAAGTATAAGCACAGGGCGAAATCATGTGCAAACATGATGAAGCCCTGTGTAGGATAATATAAATGTTTCTAAGGGCTGAAGGCCCGAAAGGTAATGAATTTGGTTTATGCATTTTAAATATTTCGCACTTACAGCGCTTAAAAATCATTATTCATATATAACACAGGGCTACGTTGCACTTCGCCCTGTGCTGTTATATTTCGGGGTTTCACCCCTTAGCAATCAACATACATAATGAATGTCAGTGTTCCTTAAGCTGACGGCAATGGTTTAGCTTCGCTGAGCGCCGTTATTCCCTTTGGTCATGAACTCCCTTTGGTCGGTTGCAACTACGCCGAGTAAAATGAATTTTTGCACAGCTTCTTCAGCCCGGGGATAACAAATTACCTGAACATAATACCGCTGCATGCACTAACATTTTCATGCTGTGGTACCGAAAATCAATTACATTATTTATATTTGCAGCGTTGAATAAACTTCTGGATTAATAAATACTTAAACCATTAAATACTATGTACAAAAAGTCTATTTTCAGCACAATCAGTTCTCTGGCGATAATGTTTACCGCATTATTTTTTCTTTTTTCCTGCAAGGGCGGAAATAAGCCTTCTGAACAGGATCAAGCTGCAGCTGATAGCCTGAATAAGGAACTGCTGGCATCTGACATTAAGGAAGTGCTTTACCCGCTGCCTACACCGTTTGATATTACAAAAATGCTCAACGATATTGGCGCCACTTATACTCCTAAAATTCTTAATGGCACAAATCAGGTTGAAAAATACATCACTGAACAAAGCAAAGCATTAAATCTTGGTATATATGGCGCTGACCTGGCATATGCTGCTACATATCAGAAACAGCAGGATATCCAAACGTATCTGAGTGCCATCAAGTCACTTGCTGACCAGCTTGGCGTTACCTATGATTACAGCAAACTTTTGTCGGATGAGTACAAAACGAAATTCGAAAATAAAGATACCCTTACCGACATCATTACCAACACCATTTATGACACCTATCAGTTCCTCGATCAGAAGAGCAACCCCGATTTGGCAGTTAACATGGTTACCGGTGTATGGGTTGAGCTGATGTATATTGCCACCAATATCTCAGAGGCTTCCTATAATTTTACCGGACTGGTTGACATCATCAGCAAGCAGAAAACCTCTTACGAAAAGGTAATGGAATTGCTGGCTTCAAGAAATGCCAATGCAGATATCAAGGCCCTGGAAGCAAAATTGCAGGTGCTGAAACCGGTATTTGATAAGGTGGAATCGGGACTGTCACAGGCAGATTACAACCTGATACTCACAACCATTAAGGAAGTTAGAAAGTCATTGATTTAAGAAAGCATAAACATGAATCTGCAGCCCTATGCACCCGCTAGGGCTGTTTTTGTATTAACAGGTTATGAACGAGTCGATATTACGTGCATTGATGCGGTTGTTCGCGATTGTTTCTGACAGTAACAAAGCAGGGCAATCGGATAACCGGCGTAATATAGTTATGGGTTATCTCAACCGGCAATACAGTGATGAGATTGTCAGAAAATACATTGACTTCTTTGATGAGCAGGTCAGGTACTTTCACGAGTTCGACAATGATGCGGCCATAACAGAAGCTGCATTGCGTAAAAGCAATGCCGAAGCCCGCATTATTGAACTTTGTACGCAGATTAACGAGGAACTGGAGCACCAGCAAAAAGTGATCATGCTGGTGTACCTGCTTGATTTCATTCAGAGTGGTGAAAAGCAAAATCGAACAGAACTGAGCCTTGTGCGCACTGCTGCCAGGCACCTCAAAATTGATGAGGAAGAATTCAACGATGCCCGCTCATTTAGCTTTGAGGAGATCAACAACATTGTTCACCAGGAATGGCTGCTGATTATCAGGCCAAAAGACGCTACAGTATCTTCCCACCTCAAACAGCTGTATGTTGATAAGCTTGAGGGCCAGGTTATTGTTCTCCATATTCCCAGTTCCGACACCTATGTTTTCAAGTATTACGGTAACATGCCGCTGGTACTAAACGGACATCGAATTAATCCGGGGCGTTCCTATATATGGACCATGGGTGCTGTTATCCGGAATTCCAAAATTGGATCGATATATTTCAGCTGGATTAGGGGAAGGTTCATTCAGGCAAGTGCCGAGGTTAAATTTGTATTTACCGCTGAAGACATACAGTTCAACTATTTCAACAGCAAAAACGGGGTGAAGAAGTTTTTCTTCACGGAAGAGTCGGGCCGCCTGGTTGGTATCATTGGTGGCAGCGGCTCCGGAAAATCAACCCTGTTGAATGTATTGAACGGAAACCTGAAACCCCGGCAGGGAAGCATTAAGGTAAATGGCTGGGATATACATGAAAACAAGGAAATGCTTAAGGGGGTCATCGGGTATGTCCCCCAGGACGACCTGCTGATCAAAGAGCTTACCGTATATCAAAACTTGTATTATAATGCCAGGTTGTGTTTCGACGGTTATACCGAGGAAGAGATTGCCGAAGTGGTTGAGGATGCACTGATTGACTTTGACCTGATTGAAGCGCGTGACCTGAACGTGGGCGATTCATTCAATACTTTTCTGAGCGGTGGGCAGCGCAAGCGGTTAAATATTGCCCTCGAACTGATCAGGGAGCCTTCAATATTGTTTGTGGATGAGCCAACCTCCGGACTTTCCTCTGCTGATTCCGAAAAGATCATTACACTGCTTAAAAGGCAAACGCTGAAAGGCAAACTGATCATTGCAAATATGCACCAGCCATCATCTAATGTGTTCAGGACGATTGACAAGTTGCTTGTAATGGATCAGGGCGGCAGGGTGATATATTACGGGCATCCCATGAGTGCCATTACTTACTTTAAGCAGGAGGTGCATTATGCCGATGCTGAAGAAACAGAATGTTTGAGTTGCGGTAATATTGAAACCGACGAGATACTCAGGATTGTTGAAGCACGTGAGGTGGATGCAAACGGAAGACTCACCCGCAAACGGAAAACCACACCCGAAGAATGGTACCAGCGTTTTCTGCAGAAAATTGATCCCGAGATCCGGGAAATTGTCAGAAAACACGATTCCACAGTTCCCAGGAACAATTTCAAAATACCGGATCACTTCAGCCAGCTCGGCATCTTTTTAAAGCGTGACCTGCTTGCCAAATTTTACAACAAGCAATACCTGGCCCTGCTGGCACTTGAAGCGCCAATCCTTGCCTTTGTACTGGCCTTTTTCTCAAAGAACTTCACCTTTATCAATGGTATTCCCAGGTACATTTTCGGTGAGAATGCAGTACTTCCCGCCTTTTTGTTTATGGCTGTGATTGTGGCTCTTTTCCTGGGACTGGTTATCAGCTCAGAGGAAATTTTCAAGGACCGGAAAATTCTCAAGCGCGAGAAGTTTTTGAACCTGAGCCGATCGAGTTACCTGTTCTCAAAGATATCAGTCCTCTTTGCCATATCGGCTATGCAAACTTTTATTTTTGTGCTGATCAGCAATTCCATGCTTGAAATTGACGGCATGCTGCTTCGTTACTGGCTGGTGCTGTTTACTGCATCATGCTGGGCCAATATGGTGGGTTTGAATATTTCATCCGGATTTAACTCAGTTGTTACCATATATATACTTGTGCCGTTGATACTGGTGCCACAGCTTTTGTTAAGCGGGGTTGTTGTGGACTTCAGCAAGATGCACAATAAAATTGCCAATGATAAAACCGTACCCCTTATCGGGGATTTCATGACCTCCAGGTGGGCTTATGAGGCATTGGCTGTTACCCAGTTTAAGGACAATGCCTATGAAAAATTGTTTTATGAATCTGAAAGCAGGGCCAAGAACGCCGGCTATTTCAGATCGTATGCAATTCCGGGTTTAACCGAAATCAACAATGATACCAGGGACCTGTACCGTAATAATTCAGACACCTTCAGGTATGAAAACAACATTAAGGTATTGCATTCTGAAATTAGTTCTATTTGCAGGGATGCTGGAATTGAATCTCCGGCTTACCTCGACAGTCTTACCAAAGACTTGTATGACCCTGCTCTGCATGCCTCAGTTAATGCCACCCTTGACAGGGCTTTCCCCGTTTACAGGAACCGTTATAACAACGCTGTAAATAAACGCGATGAGATATACAGAAATCTGCTGAATGACCTGGGAGGCGAAGCCAATTTCCTTAAATTCAAACAGAGGTATTACAACAAGCAGCTTGCTGTTGTTGTTGCCAACGAAAAGGAAATAATGAATTACAGCGTGCACGACGGCGAAATGATTCCCATAAAAGATGCTATTTTCAGGGAACCGAGGGAAAAAAGCTGGAGAGCCCATTTTTACTCACCTGTCAAGTTTTTTCTTGGCAACAAGACTGATGCATTCTGGTTCAACCTGATGGTTATTTGGCTTACCAGCATGTTGCTTTTTGTGCTTCTTTATTACGATGTAATCCGCAAGGCACTTACCTACCTGGAGACACTCCGGTTAAACAGGCTGAATAAACTGCGCCTGAACCGGCTCATCAAAATTGCAGAACAAAGCATTCCTGAGAAAAGGAGGTAGAAACACAATGATTTGTGTTTCTACAATTCCCGTAATAAAAAATCCGTCATCATGGTGTACAGGTGCAAACGTGTGTTCCCCCCGTATATGCTGTGGTTTTTATTGGGGTAGAAAAACTGCAGGAATTGTTTGTTTTCCCGGATCAATTGTTCCGACATTTCTATTGAATTCTGCAAATGCACATTGTCATCTGCTGTGCCATGAACAATTAAAAGCTTGCCCTTCAGGAGGCCGGCGTAATTAATCGGCGAATTGCCGTCATATCCCTTCTCATTATCCCGGGGTTTTCGCATGTATCTTTCGGTATAAATATTATCGTAGAATCTCCAGTTGGTTACCGGTGCAACTGCAATTCCCAAACGAAACACATCGGCGCCCTTAGTGAGGCAAAGCAGCGTCATGTATCCCCCGTAACTCCAGCCCCAGATTCCGATCCTGTTCTGGTCAATCCAGCTCCTGTTTCCAAGAAATCGGGCAGCATTCATCTGATCTTCGGTTTCCAGTTTTCCCAACTGTAGATAGGTGCTTTTTTTGAAAGCTTCCCCGCGGCCATCTGTACCTCTGTTATCAACACATGCAACAACAATGTCATGCTGTGCAAGCAGTTGTTGCCAGGCCAGACCGTTATCCCAGCTGTCGGTAACATCCTGTGATCCGGGTCCGCCATAAACACTCATGAACAACGGGTATTTCCTGGTTGAATCAAAATCCGCAGGTTTTATCAGATAAGCGTTCAATTCCAAACTGTCTGACACCGGAATTCTTATGAATTCTTTCCGGCTGAACCCGTATTCCTGCATCTTTTTTTTAAGACTGCTGTTGTCTTCCAGCGTTCTTAAGAGGGTTCCATCATTTCTATACAAGCTATAGATGAATGGATTGTTGGCATCTGACCAGGTATCTGTGTAGTACCTGAAATTGTTGCTGAATTCGGCATCATGCGTTCCAGGCTTGTTTGAAAGTTGCTGTAGGTTTTTTCCGTTGAGCTTCACGGCATAAATGTGCTGTTGGATTTCAGATTCGCGGTTGGCAGTAAAATACAAGGTGCCCTTTCTTTCATTGATGCCCAACAGTTTTCTGGCATCCCATCTGCCGCTGGTAACAGGATTCACCAATCGACCGTCGAGCCTGTACAGGTAAAAATGATAATTTCCGGATTGTTCACTATGAACAATGAAGTATTTCCCGTCGGAGGTAAAATGAATAAACTGGTCATCAATTTCTGAAATATACTTTTCATTTTCCTCGGTGTAAATAACAGCGGATGCCCCGGTGAACGGATTGGCTGTGGTGACCTCCACTTTGTTCTGCAGCCTGTTCAGCCTTATGATGCAAAGTTTATCGGGCGACGCGGTCCATTTGATCTGTGGAATGTACTGGTCCGTTTCTGTTCCGGTATCCATCATGCGGGTTAAATTGGAATGCAGATCGTACACATGAATGGTCACCAGGGAATTATCTTCACCGGCCTTCGGGTATTTAAAACGGTTAACGGCAGGGTAAAGGCCGTTATACACACTCATGTCAAATTCCTTTACCAACGATTCGTCAAAGCGGTAAAAGGCAATGAAGCGGCTGTCGGGCGACCAGCAATAGGCCTGCGAAAACCCAAACTCTTCTTCGTAAACCCAATCGGGTGCACCATTGATGATCCGGTTTATTTCACCATCTGAGGTAAGCTGTATGATGTTACCGTCGGCCAGATTCTTACAATACAGGTTGTTTTGCTTCACAAAGGCCACTTTAAAGCCATCGGGTGAGAATGTGGCAAGCCTTTGTTTACCAGTTTCCTCAAGCGGAAGGATTGATTTTTTGGTCAGGTCATAGATCCAGTAACGGGCCTCAAACGAGTGCCGGTATATTCCTGAAACCTGGGAAGTGAGCAGGATTTTCTTTTCATCATAGCTGAAAGCATAATCGGAAATGGAAGCGGGACCATTTTCAGGGTAATCGGCAGCGTCGAAAACAACCGTTTTATGCTTACCGGTTAAGTAGTCATATTGAACAATTTTCGAGTCGGATTCCAATACGGTGTAATGCTCACCTCCGGCAGTTGAACGAAAATTGTCTATTGTTTCGGGGTTGAAGTCACGCGCTTTGAATATTTTTTCGAGGGTAAGCTGTTGCTGTATCTGGCCGGAGATGGTGTTTGTAACCAGGAATAGTAAGATCAGCAGGACCATTACCGGGTATTCTTTTTTCATAATCAATGCGAATTAAGGATTGAGTTATCGGGTGAATATATATATTTTGGCAAACGTTAGCAACAACCACGGAGTGGTTTAATATGATTAGCGCCGGGTGCAACCCGGTGTAACCGATGACCGCGATTCCCAGCAACCACGGAGTGGTTGAATAAAAGTTTGTAACTATTAACATTCAACCACTACGTGGTTGACAAAGCATCAATCCTTGTTAACACCGGGTTGCACCCGGCGCTATTCACGTTCAAGCACTCCGTGCTTGATACAACCCAATTTTAATTTTCAATAATACAAGTCAATCATAATATCAAAGAACATCAGGATTTATTTAATATCACTACTGTCCGGTAAAAATTTTCGAATTATATAAAGTCCAATATTTATTGTGTCCCTACGGGACTTTGAGAGTTGAGAGGTGCCTTTTTTTCTACCCATATTTGGTTTCCCGCAAAAGAGGGACAGGCTCTAACGGAACCGTCCCGTAGGGACATCATATTGGTAGATAAAGGATTAACAATTAAAGTTAAGTCCCGTAGGGACGATATATTGAAATTGGTCAAAGTAGAATTAATTTGGATAACCGTAATCTTAAATTTATAAAGAAACACAGGCTATTACTATACCTACCTGATAATTATCGGAAAAATAACCGTTTTTTTTCTATCTTTGCTGCTCATTTACAAAAAAATCAGTTGATGATCAGGATAACATTGCCCGACAACTCAGTAAGGGAATTTGAGTCGGGAGTAAACGGAATTGACATAGCAAAAAGTATCAGCAATAGTCTGGCACGTGAAGTGGTTGCCATCAGTGTTAATGATGAAGTCTGGGATGCCACACGTCCGCTGAACGCTGATGCCCGAATTGTACTTCACAAATTTGAATCATCCGAAGGAAAGCATGCTTTCTGGCATTCTTCGGCTCACCTGATGGCTGAGGCTTTGGAGTCTTTATTTCCGGGAATCAAGTTTGGAATCGGACCGGCTATTGAAAACGGGTTTTACTATGATGTGGATCCGGGCGACGGGAAAGTAATTACGGAAGCCGACCTGCCCAAAATTGAGGAGAAGATGTATGAGCTGAGTCGCCTCAGCAGCGTTTATAAGCGGGAGGATATCACCAAGGACCTGGCGCTGGAACTATTCCGTAAAAAGAATGATGAGTACAAGGTAGAACTGATTCAGGATTTGCTGGATGGCACCATTACGCTGTACAAGCAGGGTAATTTCACCGACCTGTGCCGCGGGCCGCACCTTCCGGACACAAGCTATATAAAAGCCATCAAATTACTGAGTATTGCAGGAGCATACTGGCGTGGCGATGAGAAGAGGAAACAGCTCACCCGGATCTATGGAATTACCTTTCCTAAAAAGCAGATGCTCGATGAATACCTGGTTATGCTGGAGCAGGCAAAAGCCAGAGATCACCGGAAGCTGGGAAGGGAACTGGAGCTTTTTACTTTCTCTCAGAAAGTGGGTTTGGGCCTGCCCTTGTGGTTACCCAAAGGAGCTCAGTTGCGGGAGCGACTTGAAAACTTTCTGAAGAAAATTCAGGCCCGTTATGGCTATCTTCCGGTTATGACACCCCACATTGGTCAGAAGGAACTGTATGTGACTTCGGGCCATTATGAGAAATATGGCAAAGACTCATTTCAGCCGATTCACACACCCGAGGAAGGAGAAGAATTTCTGCTGAAACCAATGAATTGTCCGCACCATTGTGAGATATACAAGAGCAAGCCCCGTTCATATAAAGATTTGCCGGTTCGCTATGCAGAATTCGGCACCGTATACCGTTATGAGCAGAGTGGCGAATTACACGGACTGACACGGGTGAGGGGATTTACACAGGACGATGCCCATATATTCTGCCGGCCTGATCAGCTGAAGGAAGAATTCATTAAGGTGATTGACATCATCCACATTGTGTTTAGAGCATTTGAATTTAACGACTTTATAGCACAAATTTCCCTGCGGGATCCGGAAAACACCCAGAAGTACATTGGGTCAGATGAAAACTGGGAGCGCGCAGAGAACGCCATCATTGAAGCTACCCGGGAGCGGGGAATGCAGACCATAACGGTTAAAGGTGAGGCTGCTTTTTACGGACCCAAGCTCGATTTTATGGTAAAGGATGCATTGGGACGGAAATGGCAGTTGGGAACCATTCAGGTTGATTACAACCTGCCCGAGCGGTTTGAACTCGAGTACACGGGTAGTGATGATCAGAAGCACAGGCCTGTGATGATTCATCGGGCTCCTTTTGGCTCCATGGAGCGTTTTGTTGCCGTGCTCATTGAGCATACAGCCGGTAAATTTCCGCTTTGGCTGACGCCTGATCAGGCAGTTATTTTGCCCATCAGCGAAAAATACCATGATTATGCTGAAAAAGTTTTAAAATTCCTAAATAATTGCGATATTCGCACCCTAATTGACTCCCGGAACGAAAAGATCGGTAAGAAGATCAGGGACAATGAGTTAAAGAGGATTCCATACCTGCTGGTTGTGGGAGAAAAAGAAGAAGCTGAAGGCACAGTAGCGGTGAGGAGACAGGGAGAAGGGGATCAGGGATCAATGAAGATGGAAGCATTCAGGGATTTTATTCAGAATGAAGTAAGTAATCAGATGAATAATGTAATTTGATGATGTGATAATGTGATGATATGCTAATGAGATGATTTATAAGATCATCAAATCAATAAATCAACAAATCAACAAATCAACA